>JAZQGK010000086.1:0-5734 GCA_045539975.1 Candidatus Scatosoma sp.
CAGTGCCTATGCAACGCTTATTTTCCTGTTCCTGTTCATAGCAGTAGCCGCTAACTTCAAGATGCAGAAGAAAGAAACGATGGGGGAGGATTTGTAGTATGGAAAATGCAACAAACAGCGCAGAACGCGCAAAAACGCTCCCCAAACAGCTTAGACGCAAAGGTTTGCGCATGCCCTATGAAAGAACTTGGGTACAGGCAATTATTATTGCGATAGCGGTCTTTTGTTTGGTGTTCTCTTTTTTGCCGTTGTTTTTAACGGTGGTGAACTCGTTTAAGTTGGACGACCAAGTAAAAGTAGACGCGTTCAGTTTACCCGTATTTTCTACCATTTTAGAAGCGGCAGGGCTCAACTTTGGACAGGCGTGGGAAGTCCTTGCTCCGTTTTATTTCAAAACGATTTTAGTGGCGCTCATCGGTGCGATTTTGGAAACGGCAATCGGCGCGCTGCTGGCGTATATTTTGGTGGTCAAGAATTTCTATTTCAAAGAATTTATTTTCATGTTGTTTATTTCGGTGCTTTTGGTGCCTTCGATTATCGGGTATCCCATTTTGGTTCCGCTCATTCGAGATTCGTTCAAAATCGGGGATAGCTATTTCGGGTATTTATTGCCTATGATCGGCGGTGCGCAGGTTACGGGTATGTTCCTTTTGAGAACCTTTTTCAGCCAACATCCCAAATCCTTATACGAAAGCGCAAAACTGGACGGTGCAAACGATTTCGTGTTGTTTACAAGAATCACTTTGCCGTTGTCCTTGCCCATCGTTTTGTACTATTTCATCGGTTGTTTCTCGGGAATTTACAACGAATATTTATGGGCAAGCTTAATCATGGATAACAATCAAACGGTAACGACCATTATGCACTCGGTCGTAGCCTCGGGCGAAATCAAATACGGTGCCGCTTATGCGATGTACTTGCTTTCTTCCTTGCCGTTGATTATCACGACCGTGATTTCGATGAAGTATTTCAAGAGCGGTGAATTTGCCGCAGGATTAAAATTATAATAAGGGTAAAGAAAATGAAAAAAAACAAACTGTTGACAATGCTTTTAAGCGTAGCGATGCTTTTTGGCGCAACGGCTGTCATGGCTTCGTGCGGCGATTCCGGCGCAAGCGACAGCTCGGTGTCCTCGGAAGTAAAGACGACGGCAACCATTCACTTTGACATCAATTTGGACGGTTATGAAACGAATAGCGTCAAGGATAAAACGGTTACCATCGGCAAACGAGTTCCCATTGCCAAAGCATACATAACGGGCGAAAACCCTAACAATTTGCAGTTGTACGGATGGTATGCGGATGCTGAATGCACGCATCCTTGGGACTTTAAAAAGGACAAAGTGCAAGGGGATATGACCTTGTATGCAAAATGGGTAGAGCAGTACACCGTCAACTATTACGTCAACGATACAATTTTAAAATCGGAGTTCGCATTCAAAGGGGATACCTTAGAAGAAGACGCGTCCTTAGTTGCCGGGTTTAAATATCTTGGTACGTATTTGGACGCAGAGTACGCAACGCCTTTTGATTATAACAATCCCATTTCCGGAAATACCGATTTGTATCTCAAACGTTCCGCAGGTATTTACATGAGCGACCATGCTGAGGAAGGCGAACTTTTATCTGGTTCGCTCACCGATTACCTCGTGGCATACGTAGGTTCTACCTCGTGGGACGCAAAGGGGAACGTTATCGAACAAGAAGGTTGGGTCGAGCCTCGTACGGTATCGACGCAGTACGAAAAAGGTACGGTGGAAGAAAACTGCACCTACGTCAATTTCGGCTATCAGCCCACGTATGGCGACGGTTATGTGGAACTGTGCTTGGCGTTGGATATTACGCAATCGCAAATTATCCGTTTCTGGTTTAAAAATTTAGGCAACGCAGATACGGTCAACTTGTATTTCACGGCACTCTTGGACGCAGAAAATAACGTATATTCGGAAACAGGTTCCGTTTATACGCAGGATTTCTGCTATCCCAACTATACGGGCAGCGGCGTTGGCGGTGCTATGGCTTTGGACGACTCGCAGATTCGCATGAGCGAGGATTCCGAATGGACGTACGTGGACTTCAACTTATACGAAGTTTACAAAAACGGCTATTCCATTTGGGGTACGTCCTCGTATTTGGGGATGATTCGTTTCCAAGCGAACTATAAAAACGTCAACGAAGACGACTGGTCGAACGAGTTTTTGATTAAAGCCATTGAAGGGATTCCCCACGAAATCGTTGTGGACGATAGCGAGGGTGTCAAGAATGTGATTTCTAACGCGATTGCAACGCCGGAAGAGGAGTTAAAAGCGGTAGCGGAAGCGCAGGAAGCGAGCCCGAATGGACTTGTATTCCCTAAGGATTACGCATCTCTTCGCACGGTAGATTCGGGTGCGAAAGTGTATAATTCGGTAGACGGTTTAATTTTCCATGCCGAGAACGAAATCGTCGGCAGAAAGAGAGGCAATACGCCTTATGGGTTCACGTTGGAAGTACCGGAAGATAAAGCGATAGATTTGGCGGAATTGACGACGCTCGACATTACGCTTAGAAACTTCGGGTACGCTGAAAATCTTGTCGTGCGCGTATATAACGATATCGGTATTCCCGTGACGGCAGATTTAAAAATAGCCAAGCGCATGGCAGGCAGTAAGACGTACACGGCGAATTTGTACGGTGAATACGGCATGGAGGGGACTCTTTCCAAGATAGAAATCCGTTACGAATCGTTAGGCGTGGACAACGTGATTGTTATTGAAAGGATTGAGATGACCGCATTCGTGCCTTACGATACGGTGGGTATCAACCTTAACGATAAATACAGCTTTGGTTTGTCCTCGACGGATAGCATCGCGGTATCGTTTGACAGCAACCGCTCGGGTACACTTTTCAACGTTTCGGAAAGCGGAGCAAGCGTCACGTCCAGCGACAGAATGTATGATGCAAGCTCGGATGGTTACGGCGTGGCAACGTTGCAATATTATTTGCATCCCGATTCTCAAATCACCGCGGTGAAAGTACAATATAAGATAAACGATACGTTTACGTCCGCATACACGTATGCTTTGGATACCGAACATAAGGGGATAACCAACAGCTTAACGTTGCCGTTCAATATGAACGAGCGCGGCGTGGTGAAAGCCATTCGCTTGACGTTCGAAGGCACTGGCAGAGTGCTTATCAAGAGCATCGATTACGGCATCGGCGAACACGGTTTACCTTTCTATCAATCGTACGAAGACGTTTATAAGGGCTGGGATTGGGAGCTTAGCAACACCTATCAATACGACAGTTTGTTAAAGGCGTCCATTCTCGTTAAAGATCCTACGCAGGCTTTAATGAACGTTTCCTTGTATATCGGTTTGTCTACGTTGATGAGCGAACATCTTTCCATTCCGCACACGACAAAGAGCGTCTTGGTAACGGATACGACGAAGATAAAAATCGTATATCAAAACAGAACGGAGGTAGACAAGTTAGACGTATTCGCGGGCTTTGCTCGCACGGACATCGGCAACCCCGATACCGACGGAAAGCCGTTCTTAGAAACGTATAACAACGAAATTGATTGTTTGATGGAAGAATATGAATGGTCTACTTTGGTTATCGAAGTACCTACGATGTACGTCGGTTTGTACTTGGGTAAAATTTCCATCGGGTTTAGAGGCTCTGAAATTGCCATTCGTGTTATTTCGATTGAAACGGGGGTATGATGATGAAAAAGCAAGCTATAAAAAAATTTAGTTGTTTCCTTTTGGCATCTCTTTTGATGTTTTCAGCCGTCGCTTGCGGCGGCGAAAACAGCGGCGGAGCGTCCAGTGTGGACAGTTCTTCGTCGCAGCCGGATAAACCGGAAGATAAACTTTCTCCGCTTGGAAATCCTTTGTTTGACGGTGTGAGCTCTGCTCCGTACACAACGGAAGATTATACGTTTACGACGATATTCACCGACGGCACGGAAAAGGTTTTGCCTATCTACAACGCGGAAAACCCGACGGAAAGCAGTTTTACGGAATACGGGATCAACAGCAATATTAAAGACAAGAACTATTTAAAACTGACGGTAGAGACGGACGTAGACTTGGTAGGGTATATCCACTATGAAAAGAACGGCGATCCCTCGGTGACGAACTCGGAAAAGTTCTTCATTTCCGCAGGCAGTACGGAATTTTGCACTTTTTTAGACGCATTCCGTATCGGTGCGCGAGGCGCGTTTGCAAAGACGATTTTGTCCATTTCCTTCCAAAACGTGGACGAGACGAAAGCGGGCACGTTCCGCTTTATCTCCGCGGGTATTTCCGATCGTACGATAAACACCGTGGAGGAATGGTATATCAGTGACGGATCGTCAATTTTGGGTACTTCACCATACTACGGTGGCTGTATTACGTATTTTGAAAAATTAGAAGAAGACGTTTACGAATACATGGACAGCGACGGAAACATCTGTATCGATAAAGACGTCGACCCCGACTTTGTACAGCAGGTAGGCAGTGCAAACGTAAACTTGGTCAACATCTACGACCTCGGTCGAGAAATTCAGCCGTCCTATTATTTAAACGTAACGGATAAAAACGGTTATGAACCCGATTACGACCCCGAAGATACCGATTCCTATTATCAAGGGCTTACGGAAACGGGTAAACCCATTTATAACCCGATCCAGTGCGGTGACTTCGGCGGACACACGCCGCAGATTATCGATTATCAATACGCAAGCGACATGCTGTACGTAAAGATGAAAGGGCAGGAATGGTTCTTCTATACCAATATTCAGGCAAACGGCTATATCGAAGTAACCTACTATTTCGATGAAAGCGGTGCATTGATGGTCGATAACGTTTACACCGATTTCTCGCAGTTCTATGGAATAGAAGACGTGTCCATATCCTTGCAAGAAACGCCGGCAACGTATTTTGCGTATCCGCTCAACTACTTCTATTGCGAAACCAAACAAGGGGTTATCTTTGATAAGGAAGTAGGCGAACAGAACGGCAGAACGGAAGTAAAATCCAGTAAAACACAGTCGGTCGGCAGCGATTATTTCTATATTTTAAACGGAAAAATGGTCAACGGCGGTTGGTGTGCGTTTGTCAATGAAAACAAATGGGGCGTGGGTATTTGTCTGCCGAATGCAGATAAATTCGTAGCTTCTCGTGGCCGCAAATCTAACAGCTACTTCCAAGAAGAGGGCAACCGCGATTATCATGAGGGATATTTCACGTTTGACGAATCGCAGCTTGTACCCAGTTACTCGGCAATCAATTATAGCTATATCAATCCCGGCATTCAACGCAAAATGATAGACTTTGTACCGCTTGAATATTCGTATGCGTTGTACATCGGTGATACCGATCAAATGAAAGAGGTATTTACGGGGTTGCAAAAAGACGGCATTCTTACCAACGCTTCTTTGCTGAAAACAGACGAGAGCGTTTGGCCTAAAAAATAAAGGGGGGAAGAAAAGAATGAAAAAATTAACCAAGAGCATCTTAACAGGGCTTTGCGCGGTGGTAGGTTTTTCTGCTTGCGCGGCGGTATGCGCGATGCCTACGCAGATTGACGTAGGAACGGCGTATGCAGACAGCACGTACACAACCAAAGACGTAGCCATGATGGGCAGCGTTGCCGGTTGGTACGGGAACGGTAACTTTGAAATCCGATTGACGCTTGGCGAATGCGACTGGGCGGGTGAATCGGGACAAAAATCGTACACGGGCACAGGGGATTTACCCGGC
>JAZQGK010000087.1:0-2573 GCA_045539975.1 Candidatus Scatosoma sp.
AATGGAAAAATCAATCCCATTACTTTTAAAATCATCGACGAACTTGTTGAAGATAAATTTCCATCCGATCATTATGGTATTTACGCGGACTTGGAGGTTGAATAAATATTCGATTTAGGGTGGTTAAGGGTCACCAGTAAAATGCACACCTTGAATGGTGTGCGTTTTTGCTTGCGCCCTGTACGGGAAGGGTGAAGAATACGTCCTAATTTTTGTTGTGATATCATTCATGAAACAATGAAGAAAACCGTTTTTGTAGTAGCTTTTATAGAAAAAGTTATTGACATTAGATTGAAAAAGCTATACAATAAGCATAAATAATGATAAGGTAAAAATGTTTTGTATGTCAAGAAATAAATTAACACGGCAGGTTTTTACTTTGGCGATGGGTTGTATGCTGACGTTTTCCGCATTTGCTTGCGGTGGAGGGGGTTCGAAAGAAAAAGTTATTTCCGACAGTGAAAGAATTACGATGACGGAATTTGACGGACAAGTTTCTCTTCTGCCTTGGAACGTTAAAAGGTATCTTAACGCCGCTCCGGAAGAGCTCGTTACGTCCTTTATTACCTACGACAATACGCGCTATGACAAAGGTGAACCCGTCAAAATTGAATATTCTTTTAGCGATATTGGGAATGCGGAGATTTTAGAGGAAAAGGTTGAGGTATCCGCAAAAGAGGATTTCTCATCCATCGAGCAAACGTTGTATTTCGCGCCTCGCCGCACCTATGTCAATATCTATAATTTGCAGGCGGGCGCTACCTATTATTATCGTGTAAGCGTCAAACTGGATAACGGGGAAACGCACGTAAAAACGTCCTCTTTCCAAACGGAAGAATCCCTGCGCTTTATCGCTCTGGAAGGTGCTTGCAACGTTCGAGATATCGGCGGTTGGATGACGGAAAGCGGTAAAAAGATAAAGCATGGTTTGCTTTACCGCGGCAGTGAAATTGACGGCGGAAAAAATAAAAACCACCCCGATTTTTGCTTGACGGAAAAAGGCATCGAGCAGTTACGCGCGCTGGGTATCAAGACGGATTGCGACCTTCGTTCCGAGGAGACGAAAGTGGGCGAATATAGCGTGTTGGGCGAAGACGTTACCCGTACTTTCTATAATGCGCCCCAGTATCAGTCCTACTTTAACGCTTCCGTCCAAGAAACCGTTCGAAAACTCTTTTCCGACCTTGCAAAACCCGAGGCGTACCCCGTATATTTGCATTGCACGCACGGCGTAGACCGCGCAGGTTCGGCAGCGCTTATTTTGGAGAGCCTGCTTGGCGTAGCCCAAGAAGACCTCATTCGCGATTACGAGCTTTCTGCTTTTTACTACAATTACGCGCACGTGAATAGAAATGTCCAAACGGGAGGTAACGTGCTTGTACTTCTCGAACGATTAGAGGCGTTGGAGGGGGAAACGCTTGCGGACAAGACGGCAACGTTTTTGCTCTCTGTTGGCGTGACCGAGGCGGAAATTGCGTCCATACGCTCTATTTTCCTCGATTGACAACCTAAGGATAAAAATGAGTTCCGCTTAATGCGGAGCTCGTTTTTTTACGGGCAAAAAATACCAAAAAAAACAATGAAGTTTCACACATTTTTATAGGAACAAAATTTGATTTTTAATAAATTTTTTGGTAAAATAATATGTAAAGGTGCCATTATAGACAAATGAGCATGTAAAACCAAAATAACACATAAAAAACATCAATTTGTGGACAAAAAAAGCAAAAATATCGTTTTTTGTAGTGGTTTATAAGAAAAATCATATTGATTTTACTATATGGCAACTATAAAATTATATATGTGAATATATAAAACAAATATTAAGGTTGGAGAAAAACATGACGAACAAGCAATGGTTTCAGCAGGCAAAGTACGGAATGATGATTCACTTTGGATTATACTCGCTTTTGGCTGGCGAATGGAAAGGAAAAAGAATGGGGCAAACCATCGGAGAATGGGCGCAGTCTTATTTCCGTATCCCAAACAAGGAATACGAAAAGCTTGCCTCGGCGTTTAATCCAATCTTTTTTAACGCGGACGAATGGGTGGATATTGCGATTGACAGCGGCATGCAATACATGGTAATGACAAGTAAGCACCACGAAGGTTTTGCGTTGTATCATTCCAAAGCGGATAAATTTAACGTCGTAGACGCAACGCCTTTTAAGAGAGATATCATTGAAGAACTGGCAAATGCCTGCGCGAAGAAGGGAATGAAACTCGGCCTTTATTATTCCCAAGCTTTGGACTGGCGCGAACGCAACGCCGGCGGTTGGGGCAAAGAGTGCGGTTTAAACGTAGACGGAATGCCTTGGGGGAATACGTGGGATTTCCCGACGCACGAGGGCAAGGATTACGCGGAAGTGTTTGAAAGAAAAATAAAACCGCAGGTAAAGGAAATTTTAACAAACTACGGTGATTTGTGTTTGATTTGGTTTGACACGCCGCACACGATTAATGCGGCACAATCGAAAGAACTGTACGATATGGTCAAAAAATACCAACCTAACTGTTTGATTAATTCCCGTATCGGCGCACCCGGAGTGCAGTACGATTACGTCAGCTGGGGG
>JAZQGK010000088.1:0-2109 GCA_045539975.1 Candidatus Scatosoma sp.
TCGTTTTTCAACGATAATATATTTTATTAATCATACAATATCTTGTGTTATTAAAGCAAAATTAGATACAATATATTGTATATCGCCAAATCGTGCCTTATAATTATACCATATCTTGTGGTAAAGTCAAGCTTATGAACACAAAATATGGTATAGAAAAAACTTATGGTAGTTTGTCATTCAATTAATAAGAAGTGCTTATTTATAAAGCTATTTCATTAAATAGTATATCATTAAATATAGAAAAATAAAATACTTTAATGTTTTTTGTCGAATTTTCTCGATGAAACTCCCTATTTCCAACAAAAAAATCTATCATTCGGCTTATTAAAAAAATAGAGCTGAAAATCAGCCCTACTTTCATGTTATATTTCATGTTATATTCCTTGTTTGACCCAAGCGCGAAACGCTTCAAAGGAATCCGCATCCTCAAGCAACTCTAAAAGGTGTGCAGCATCATGCGTAGTCAAGTATTGTTGCCGCAACAAAATATCCATCTCCGATTTGGACGGCGTCCGCAAATGTTCGTCTTGCTTACTTTGAACCAACGTAATATCAAGAGCCGGAAAAATTCTCTTATGCGCAAGTGCGTCGCTCAAACGGATTTCCAGATTGCAAAGAGACGTCAATTCCGAGGCGATCATTTCATCAGCAGGGTTCCCCGTTGTTACAGATACACTGCCTAATATCGTCAGTGAACCGCCTTTTTCCGTCTGTCTCGCTGCGCCTAAATATTTCTTAATATAATGAATCGTTTTACTTTCCAATCCATTGGCGAACAACTTTCCACCCGAAGATTCCTCCGTTTCATTGTACGCATGCGCCAATGCATTCAACGAATCCACGATCAGTACAACGTCTTTGCCGCTTTCCATTTGACAAATTGCACGTTTCAAAAGAAAAGAAGCCACAAAAATCTGTTTATCGGGGTCATCTTCATACGTCGTATACAAAAGATTGTCGGAAGGAATAATTTTCCGGAACATCCCCACCGTTTCAGGCGCTTGATCTACGAGCAAAACATAGGTCTCTACATTTTCGTTCAACTCTTTAATCGCTTCCGCCATCGATAATAAAAATTGTGTTTTACCGGATTTTGGAGCAGACATCACTATCCCACGCTGTCCTTTCCCAAACGGCACTAACCACTGCACAAATTTGTTTACAACGGCATTATACTTGCCCTTATCATAAACTTTCAGTTCACGATGAGGATACATCGCGCCTGCCGCTTCCAAGCGGTTGCGTTGAAATTTTTCCGCCGCAATTCCGTTAATTTCCAAAATTCGTAAAGCAACGTAGATATTATGGCTTTTTCTTGCATAACAAGAAATAACGTCGCCCTCTTGCAAGTCAAATTCTCGAATAAAATCGACGGATACGACGATTTTTTCTTCCGAGTCTGTACAATCTAAGGGTAAAAGCATCGACACAGAATTCAACGTCGTCAACTGTCCTACGTGCACTTTTTGCACCCCATCAATATATTCGTCTTTATCCGGGGATTCCACCACCAAATAATCACGAGGCTTATTTTTATATGCAGACAAAGCAACCGACCAATCCATTGGCATCGCAGGATTATCGTCAGGGCTTATCGGCAACGTCCCTTGCACGTCGCGCAGATACGCAAATCGATAAGCGTTCATTTTCTCCTCAATGCGAGGATCGAAGCTATCATCACGAACCGGTGCACCGCGTTTACTTCTTTCTATGGGTACCAACTCTCCAGAAAAAATAGCAATAATATCTTCAATGATTTCCGCTTTCTTTTTTGTTGTTGCACGGGCAACCCCTACATATCTACCGTAAGCACGAAGCGCAGGGATTCCCAAAGAATCCAAATAATTCTGACTTGCAAGCCTAAACGAATGCAATTCTTGTTTTTCCCTTTCCGTTCTCATTGAATACGCTCCATGTATATAATCGGTTTTGTATTTTCAATAGAATTGATTTCTATTTCACCCAATTCCACTTTTTCAACTTCCTCTGCGCGATAAAGCTTTAAAAATGCATCGGCAGCTGTAATATCCAAGCTCCCATCCGACGGTTTATAATGCATCGGAATTGCAACTTTAGGCGCAACTTTTTTAATGTATTCCTTCGCCT
>JAZQGK010000089.1:0-12384 GCA_045539975.1 Candidatus Scatosoma sp.
ATTTGAAGGAAATTTCTCTTAAATTTTTACGTGCAGGTGGCGATATGATTTTGTTCCCTGAACCCACCGATTATCAAGTAATTTTAGATGCTTTAAAAAGCGGAGAACTTGATATGGAAAGGGTGAAAGATGCAGTTAGAAGAATTTTGCGATTAAAGCAAAAAGCGAATCTTTTTGGGGATTATCCAGAGGTGGAAGAAAAGGACACGGAGAGTGTTTCGGATATAGCGCAAAGCCTTGCGGATAAAAGCATTAAGGTCATTCGCGATTATGATGGCATTTTGCCATTGAAGTTAAAAAAAGGCGGTAAGATTTTAGTGATAAGCGTATTGGAGCCCTATTTCCAAAAGTCGCCTACGGGAAAAGAGTTTGATCCGTTTATTGAGGAGTTTAAAAAAGAGGGGTATCAAGTAGACTTGATGATTAATCCCAAGCATAAAGACGTACAACCGCTCTTAGGCGATTACGAAGCTGTTTTGTTGAATTGCAAAATGAGTTCGGAAGATTATCACGGGGCAACCTTGCGAATCGGTTGGAATAATATAATGGTGCTTTGGCGTGCCTACGTATTGCAGCATCCAAACTTCGTATTTACCTCGTTTGGTGATCCGTATAAATTGTACGACGCACCCTATTTAAAAACGTATATCAATGCTTATTCGGGGGATTCAACTTCACAAAGGGCTGTAGCGAAAGTGTTGCTTGGAAAATTAAAACCACAGGGAAAAAATCCCGTCGAATTTAAAGGTTTTTTTGAAAGAGAAGTGGATTGAACTAACTATAATTTTGTAATTTAAATAATTAAAACGATTATATTATAGGCAAAAAGGCTGTTCTTGTGGGGCGGCCTTTTTGTTGTATATTTCATCGATAAAATGCTTTTTATAAAAAATTTAACATAGTTAAAGGTAAAAAACTGCAACGATTTGGTAAAATTTTAGGCTTTACAAAATAATTTGTAGGGAGTATAATTTAAACAGGTACATAGCTTATACTAGGCAAAAGCTATGCAAATATAATCAAAATTCGGTATAGCCGTAAAGATAAAGGAGATTATCATGAAGAAAAAAAGAAATCAAATTGTTGCGATAAGCTGTGCGCTCGTGAGTGTTTTCAGTTGTATGTCTTTTGTTTCTTGTGGGGGAGACACTCAAAATAAAGTGGATAAATCTAAAGCACAGTTACATGTTTCTAACTATGACGGTGGGGTGGGGCACGATTGGTTGGATGCACACATTGCACGCTTTGAAGAAGCTTACAAGGATTATGAATTTATTCCCGGTAAAAAAGGTGTTCAAGTTTGGGTTACCAACCATAAAAACAGCATGGCGGCGATTTCAGGGAAATTAAACGGTGCGATAGAAGACGTGTATTTCTTAGAGCACGTCAATTACTATGATATGATATCGCAGGGCAACTTTATGGATATTACGGATTTGGTTGCAACGGAAACGCTTTCTGAATACGGCGAAAACGTTACGATTGAAACGAAATTGCATGATAAAGTCAAAGAGTATTTGAAGACATCGGACGGAAAATATTACGCGTTGCCTCATACTCAGTCTCCTACTTTGATTACGTACGATGCCGATTTGTTTAACCGTTTGAATTTGTATTTTGACGAAAACGGGGTTATAGGTAAAAAATCTACTGATAGCGGTCTTTCAAAAGGGGTAGACGGTGTACCCGGTACGTACGACGACGGGCTTCCCGCTACTTATGAAGAATTTTATACGCTTTGCGCAAAGATGAAACAACGTGGCGTAGCGCCTATGATTTGGTCGGGAATGTACGATTTTTATATGACGAGATTTTCTAAGCAGCTCCGCGTGGACTTTGAAGGTGCGGAACAAGCTATGACAGCGTATGATTTCAACGGTACGATGACGCATATCGTAGATACGATTGACGATAATGGAAATATCACCTATAAACCTGCGATGAATGTTACGGAAGAAAATGGGTACGAAATGCTTTCTTCGGCAGGGTATTATTATGCATTTAAATTCTTTGAAGGTATTGTAGATGGGGAATATTACTCCAATAAAGCTTTTAATGATTCCGTTTCGCACGAAGACGCACAAGAAACCTTCCTTTTAAGCTCGTTTGAAGCAACCGAACAAGACATTGGGATGCTCGTTGAAGGTTTGTATTGGGTGAATGAAGCAAAAGGTTTCTTTAAAGCAATGGAAGCTTATCCAAACGCTTCTTTAAAAGATAGAAATTTGAAGGTTATGCCCTTGCCAAAAGCAACGAAAGAACAAATTGGACAAAAAACGACCCTCGTTGATTCGTTGAATCAACTTGCCTTTATTTCTGCTTACGTTCCCGAAGAAAGAATTGAACTTGCAAAGACTTTCCTTAAATTCTGTTCTACCCAAGCGTCGTTGGAAGAGTTTGTCGTGGAAACGGGCTTGACTAGAAATTACCGTACGAGTTATGACGCGATTTACGACACCTTGACTCCTTATTCTCAAAGCGTAGTTGACGTTTTAGGGACGAGTGATTATATTTTGCCTGCATCTTCTTCGCCTATATTCCAAAAGAACTTCGCGCAATTCTATCAAGATTATGAAATGGGCACTTCGGCATTCCCTGATCCCATGGTTGCAATCAAAAACGATAATAAGACGGCGATTCAGCTTTTCAATGAATTTAGAATGAAATTTAATGAAAAGAGCTGGGCGCAGTTACTTCAAAATTAATCACGGATAAAAATATGATAAAAAAGAAATTTAAAAGTAAAAGAACACAAGATTTAATCTTTTGCTTACTGGTATTGCTGATTCCGATGATTCAGTTTGCAATATTTTACGTCGGTGTCAACTTAAACTCGTTTGCAATGATATTTCAAAGATATGAGGTGGATGCAGCGGGTAGAGGTCATTATGTTCTTGTGGATTCCTTTTTTGAAAATTTTAGGAAATTAGCCTTCCAATTACGCATGGAGCAGGTATTAGAGCCCGCAATCATTAATTCGCTTATTTCTTTCGTAGCGATTACGTTAGTGGGGATTACGTTGTCGCTCATATTTTCGCTTTACATTTTCAAAAAGTTGCCTGGAGCAGGGGCGTTTAAGGTTTTGCTTTTTGCCCCTTCCATTTTATCGGCTGTCGTAACCGTTACTATGTATCGAAGTTTTGTTGACATCGTTATTCCCAAAGTATTTGATATGGGCGGGGGTGAAATGGGCTTGTTGAGTAATCCCAACACAAAATTAGGTACAATTATATTTTATAACATTTGGATAGGTTTTGGGACGCAAATACTTATGTATTCTGGTGCGATGAGCGGAATTGATCCTTCTATTATGGAAGCGGCGAAATTAGACGGTGCGAATCCGTGGATTGAGTTTTTCCGTATTATTTTGCCCTTGATATTTCCTTCGATTCAAACCTTTTTGGTGACGGGGGTTGCGGCTATTTTTACCAACCAAATCAATCTAGTCGCTTTTGGAGGCTTAGAGGTAAACGTTAAATATAATACGATTGGATATTTTCTGTTTAGAAAAGCTAATGCACCTACGCAATACGAATATCCTGTTTGGGCAACGATGGGCGCAGTGCTTACCTTGATAGCAGCTCCGCTTACTTTGCTTGTCCGTTGGGCCTTAGATAAATACGGGCCGTCGGTTGAATAAGGGAGGGGCTATGACGATGTCATTAAAAGGAAAAAAGAAAAACGTACCTCTTTTTGAGATTATCAGCTTTATTGTCTTATTGGCTTATGCATTATCGCTTATTATGCCGCTTATTTGGACGTTCTTAACATCGTTTAAAGGAAGGATTGAGTATCGTTTAAACCCGGTAGGCTGGCCTAAAGTATGGGAATTTTTATACGATGACGTGCTTTCGCAATTTAAAGCGCCGATAACCAAAAACAATATTACGACGGAAGACGGAGCAGGATTAGCGATTATGCTTTTGAACTCGCTTTGGTATTCGTTTGGTACGGCATTTGTATCAACGACAGTATCCTTTTTGGTTGGGTACGTGGTAGCGAGATTCCGCTTTAAATTTTGTAACGTTATTTATACGATAGTTATTCTTCAAATGATTATTCCTACCGTAGGTACACTTCCTTCTGAAATTGCGCTTGCGCAAAGTATCGGGATGTATAATACGGTGTATGGTATGTTATTTATGAAATCGTACGTGACGGGGCTGTATTTCCTTTCCTTCTACGCATCTTTACGTGTCATACCAAAGGATTACGTAGAAGCGGCTTATTTGGACGGCGCGGGGAATTTTAAGGTAATGGTGAGCATTATGCTTCCTATGGCGGCGGGTGCGTTTTGGACGGTTTTATTGCTCAACTTTATAAATTTTTGGAATGATTATCAAACGCCGATGATTTATATGCCGGGGTATCCAACGATTGCATACGGTTTGTATTATTTGTGTAACGTGCCGAGAAACGGCGTAGACTCGTCTATTCCTTCGCAAATGGCGGGTTGTATGATGATGGCGCTTCCTCTTTTATTGCTTTTCATTGTTTGTCAGAAAAAATTGCTTGGTAACGTTTCTTTGGGCGGATTAAAGTAATTGGGGGACTGTTAAAGATAAAAAATGTCTACTTTACGACGCAAAGCCAGTGTTTCTTGGGCTTGGAGTAAAAGAACGGCTTTGCGTGCAACGGTATAGGAGGAAAAGATGAAATTAAAACGTACTATGATGATAGGACTGTCGTGTTTGTCGAGTATGTGCGTGACGCTTGGGACGGTGGCGTACGTTACGAGCGATGCGAGCATTTATAGTGGGAATAGTCAAACGACGGTGTCTACGTCGCTGCAAGACGAAGCGTATTTGCTGGGAAAAAAAGACTCCGTTGTTGCCTATGAAAAAGATAATAACTCGGATGTAATGGGATTGAAAGCTACGCTTGTTGGCGAAGATACGTTGACGTTGCGTAATGTTATTGATTTGAATGATATGTATAAAAAAGGGCAGACATTTCTTGAAGTTTTGCCCGTAGTTGAAGAGATTGGCTATACGGATTACAAATCAGTTATGATTACTATGGTAGACGTATATGATTCGAATAATTATATTCAAATAAAAATGTCTACAAATCCCGATGGTGAAAATGAATCGGACGTAGCCTATTTTTTGGCATGCGCAAGCAATGGTCAAAAACTTAGCGGTTACGAATGGAATGGCGATCCTAATAGTACTGGTACGCTGCATGTAAGCAATTCGTATGGGCAATGGTCTGCTTATAGTTTTAGTGATCAGGAAGGGGAAAGAAGTGGTACGGGATTCTATTACGACGTTGTCAATAAAAGTATTTATGCGCAGCCTCTCAACGGCGGGGTGAAAAGACAAATTATCGATTTTGACGATCCCGCATTTTTCGGTTCGTATCTTTGGGAAGGTTTTACGACCAACGAAGTCTATTGTACCATTCGTTGTATGGACTATAAAAAAGAATCGGCGAGTCTTTTAATCAGTAAGTATGGCGATTACAACTTGGCAAAAATGGAAGCTACGGACGAAGTTGCTCCTATTTTGACGGTGGATTTAGGGGCGTATACGGAGCAAACGTTGCCTAACGGTTTAATCAATTACCCGTATTCGCTTTTTGATGCTTCGGCTCGTGATGCTTTTGATGGTAACCTTGAAACGTCGGTAGAAGTCGTTTATGGCTACGATACGACGAATCCCAAACAAATAAACGTGAAAAACGGCGCGTTCGTGCCTAACGAGGTCGGCTCTTACCGAATCAAATATTATGTAATCGATTCGCATGGTAATTCCGCTGAACAATATATTTACGTGAACGCACAACTCACGCAACCTAAAATGGAAATTGAGTTTAACGATGTGATCACGCAAACGACGGAAGGGGAATTATACAAAATTCCCGCGTATGCAGTTAAAAATGCGCTTGGCATTCCTACGGTGGAAATAAAAGCAACGTTAAACGGGAAAGAAATCGAGGTTGGCGATGAAGGGATTCGCCCTTTTGTATCGGGTACAATGGAAATTACCTACACGATTAAAGATTTTGTTGGTAGAAAACTCGTAGAAAAGCATGAGATTATAGTAGAAGAGGCTATAACGCCTACCTTTATTGAGAAACCGCTTTTGCCCAAACGTTTAATCTTTGGAAATACTTATAAATTTCCAAGCTTGAATGCGTACAACTACGTAACCGAACAGGGCACGCCCGTGGAAACACAAATTTTTGTGAAGGAAAACGGAATGGAAAAAGAGCTTTCAAACGGTAGATACGTACCGGGAAACGTTTCCGAGGTGGAAGTGATTTATAGGGCTTCTATCGGTCAAGAATTCGGGGAATGGAAAGTAACCTTGCCTGTATACGACGTTAAAACAAACGGATATTTGGATATGAGCAAGTATTTCTTGCCTATGAACAAAAACGGAAACGTGCAAACTTCGAATAGTTCGGTTGATTTGTTTGTGAACGCTGATACGTCGTTTGAATTTATCAATTACGTAACGACCTATCCGTTTATCACGGAATTCACTTATGGTGAAAATCCTACGAATGTTGGAAAGTTTCATATTTATTTGACCGATATTGCCAATGCGAACAATTATTTGAAATTCACTTATGATTTTACGGGTGGAGTAGCATATTTTTACCTTAATGATAACCAAAAGCTCAAGAGTTCGATATCTGTTAAATTACAAGAAAAGGGAAGAAACCAACTCCTATTTAATTCGAATGAAAAAGCCGTTTACTTTGATATTAACAAGGGAAGCGCTTTTCCTGTAACTTCTTTCTATAACGGAAACGCATATAAAGGCTTTACCGATGACAAAGTATACGTAAGCTATGCTTTTGAAGGGGTAAAGGGTAATGCGTCGATGGGCATTAACAATTTGAACTTGACCTATTTGAGCAATGATAACGGCGATTATATGGCTCCGCTTGTTAGCTTGCTTGGCAAAGTGGGTGGGGAACGCGAAATCAATGAAATTATTGAGCTTCCTAAAATTTTGGCCAACGACGTTTTTGCTGGGGACGTAGACGCGTATATCACGGTAAAAGATCCTATGGGTCAGTTTGTATCAACGGAAGACGGAATACTTCTCAATAACTATTTATGCGATAATAGCTCGTTAAAGATAAAGTTGGCGGAGTATGGCAAATACGAAGTACAAGTATCGGCGCAAGACGATGCAGGCAATCTTGGGTCTGCGGCTATGATAATACGAGTTTTGGATACGCAAGCACCTACACTTACGTTTTCGAAAGACATTCCTCAGACTGCAAAGGTAGGTGAAAAAATCCAACTGCCCGTTGCAAAAGTGGAAGACAACCTTTCGAAAGAATGTACCGTAAAACTTTATGTGTTTAATTCAAGCGGACACGTGCTCAAAATTGGAGAAAACGACAGCGGTTTTATCGCAAAGAGTGCAGGCATATATACGGTAGTATATTACGTTTTAGATGAAGCAGGCAACTTTTCGTCGCTTCGTTTTACGATAACGATTACATAAGGAGGGGAAACGATGAAAAATAAAAATGGAAAGGAAAATAAATGCGTTTCGATTAAGGCCCTTCTTTTGGCGGCGATAATGAGTTTATCCGTAGTTGCATTTTCGGGGTGCAAGGGGTGTAAGGGCAACGAAAGTTCTTATCTTCAATTTGAAGAAACGCCGATTTCTATCCCGAATAAAACGCACGAGGTCTCCGTTGGAACAACTGCGCATAAGATTGTTCAAAATGGTACGACGAACTATAAACTGTTGGTAAAGGCTGAAGATAAAAAGAAGTACAACGAAGCGATTAGCGAGTTTCAAGAAATTTTCAATCTTTCTACTGGTATTTTTATGCCAGTGGAAGAGGATGTCGACGTAGGATATTCCGACGGCGCAACGTATATTTCTTTGGGGGAAACGTCTGCGTTTAAAAATTCGGGCATTACTGCCGATTATCAGACGCTTGGAAACCAGGGTTTCCAAATTCAAACTAAAGGTAAGAGTATCTTTATCATTGGTCAACAATATGGTGTGTTGTACGGTGCGTACGAGCTTTTGCATCAGTTGGTGGATTACGATATGTATACGACGTTTGGACCGTACGTAAAAAGAGGGGTGACGGAAATTGCATTGCCGGATTTAAAGATTAAGGAAGTCCCTGATATTGAATATCGGATTCCCGTAATGGGCGCACAGGTCAACAACAAAAAGCTTGCGCATCGTATGCGTTATCAGCAATCGAGTGAAGTAATTGTTGCGGGCGGTCAAGCACATAACATTTTGTCGTGGATTGTGCCGTATGAAACGCATAAAACTACGCATCCCGAATGGTTTAGTAACGATCAAACGCAGCTTTGTTATACGGCGCATGGTGATGCGGAATCGTATGAACAAATGGTAGGCGAAGCTGTTAAAAACATCAAAGTAGTTTTAGATAGAAACCCCGCGCAATCGGCAATGTCCATTACCCAAATGGACGTTCAAACTTGGTGTGAATGCTCTACCTGTCAAGGTATGGAAGATTATTACGGAACGAACGCCGCTGTGCAAATTATGTTCGTCAATGACGTTGCGACGAGAATAAAAGAATGGTTGGATGCCGAAAGAGACGGAAGGGAAGTTCAGTTTATGTTCTTTGCGTATCATAAATCGGAAGATGCACCTGCAAAACAAAATGCGGATGGAACTTGGTCGGCGATTGACGACAAGGTAAAGTTGAAGGATAACGTTTCCGTATGGATTGCTCCCATTTATGAAGATTATACGATTGATGTGCATCATGAAAACAGTATAAGAACACGTATTTTGATGGAAAGCTGGCATGCGGTAGCAAACAGTTATTTCGTATGGGCTTATAACGTATATTTTGATAATTATTTAGTTCCTTATGATTCTTACGGAGCGATTCAAGATTTGGTTCAATATTACGTTTCGCACAACACCAAATTTCTTTGGGTGCAAGGCAACTGGAATTTGCGGCAAAATACTGGATATGATCAATTAAAATGCTATTTATTCTCTAAACTTTTATGGAATTGTAGCTTGAACGTAACGGAATTGATTGCCGACTATTTTGATAAGGTGTATTATGAAGCTTCGGACGTGATGGAAGAAACCTTCTGGGCGTGGAGAGCTCAATCTGAAATTCAAAGAGAGCTTGGTAGAAGCGGTAGTATTTATTCTTCGCCAATGGAAGAAAAATATTGGCCTAAACGTTATTTGGATACACAGCTTTCTAAAATGGAAGAGGCTAAACAACAAATTGAAAAGTATCAAACCACAGACCCGTCGTTGTATAAAGAAATTTACGATTCTATCGTATGTGAAACAATCAGTTTAAGATATATTATGCTTGAACTTTACTCAACGTCGTTTGATAAACAAGCCCTTGCTAACTTTAAGCAGGATTTTAAGTATGATACAAATCGTTTGGATTTCAATATGATTTCCGAACCGGAAAGTATGGATGGATATATTAATTAAAGATAGGGGAAAAGTATGAAGAAAAAATTGTTTATTTTATTGTCATTACTCTTTTCGGTTGTTTTAACTGGGGCGAGCGCAACGGCTTGCGGTAAAGAATCTAATAATTCGGAAACAAGCTCGGAATCTGCGTCGGAGTCTATACCTAATTCCACGCCTGAATCTTCGTTTGATTCTTCGTTTGATTCTTCGGTGGATATGACTACTACGCTTATATTAAGTGCTGATTCACTGGATTTGGATTTGTATGCAAGTGCAACGTTGACGGCGACTCTTAATAATAGCGAAGAACCGATTATTTGGAGCTCAAGCGACGAAAGTATCGTGAAAGTAGTTGACGGCGTTGTAACTGCATATAAGACGGGCTCGGCAACCATTACGGCGAAAGCAGGCGAAGTGGCAAAGTCCTGCGTGGTTACCGTAGGGGAAAAGGGTGTGTTCGCATTTAGCGGATTGCAAGAAAGCGTAGACCTTATGAAAGGTTCTTCTATGCCGCTTGATTTAACGCTTACGTATAATGACGTTGACTTTACGATGGCGGAAATATCCGTTCAACCTGAAGGTAATGGACTTTCTTATGTCGACGAAATGTTAATCGCCGTAGAATACGGCACACAAAATCTCGTTATAACGGCTACTGTGAATGGTACGGTTGTACATACGCATACGATGGTAGTTACAGTATTTGAATCCGGCTCTGTTGACGTGGAACTTGAAGGCGGAGAAATTGCTTTGAAAATTGGCGGAGAAGGTTTTGCAATTTCCAACTTTAAAGCAATGGTAAATGGATTGCTCTTGGAAAATCCTGAATTTACGTTTGCGTTTGAAACGGAGGGGATCGTAAAGGTGGAAGACGGAATGATTTGTCCCGTTGCGGAAGGTTCTACGACCGCTACCGTATGCTTTACTACTACTCAAAACACTTACAATCACATTGTTTTTATAAAAGTTTATAAGGAAGCGATTAACCTTGGCAATGTCCTTGCAAAAGGTGATGCGGGCAAAGCAGTACAAAACATTGGGCTTGCAGCAATCGACCTTTCCGAAAAAGAAATTGCCTTACAAGACGTTGAAAAAGTCCTTATCAATGGCGAAGAAACGACGGCTTACACTATTGAAGGCAACGTGATTACTTTCATTAACCCTAACGGCGGTTCTAATGAAATCGTATTGGAAACCGCGATGGCAAAATATAATCTTGACGCTTGTTTTTATGGGCATAGCATTTCGACCTTAGCGGAATTAGAAGAATGGAGAACGGGTAATATCGCGGCATATACCATACTCTTGAATGATATTGATTGTGAAGGGGAAACGCTGGCTGTAATTGAAAGCGGTTATAAAGCAGGTCAGCTTGACGGATTGGGGCACACCGTTTGCAATTTTGTATTGAAGAAAGGCTTCATCCACGGGATTGACGCAACTGGCGCGATTAGAAATATTCAATTTGTGAACTTCATTCAAGATTGTTCATCTGCAGGTGCTGGTGCAGTTGGTTTCGGCGTCTTGGCGACGGATAACGCGGGTACGATTGAAAACGTTTTATTGAAGGGTAAACTCGTCAACGTTCCCAATGCCGACCATTACGGTTTGATTTATAAAGGCGCGCTTGAAAACAGCGTATGTCAAAACGTATTTGCGGAACTTGTTTCGGATGGCGAGGGAAATCATTACACTGGTCCTATGTGGAGAGTAGATACGGGTAATTACACTTTGTCTAACGTCGTATTCGTATTCAACGGCAACGTATACAACTCGGATTATAATCCCACGCAAGTTACGGTTTATGCAACCATGGAAGAATTCGCGCAAAATATGGACGCTACGTTATGGAATGGTTGGACGATGGAAGAAGGTAAATTCTTCTTGAGTAACTACGATAATGCGAGATGTAGCGTATATTCGTTTGGCGAAGCAACCCTTGGGGAAAGCATCAGTATTCATAGTTCAGGCTTTGAACCTATTGTTTGCGAAGTTGTCGAAGGGGCTGAATTTGTAACGGTGGAAGGCAACGTGCTTACCATTCTGTTGACGGCAAATGCAGGCGAAAACATTAGCGTAGCGGTCAAGGACGAAAACGGCAACGTATTAGATACCTTTGAATATACGATTACGTTGGAGGCTAGTCTCTTTGCGAAGGGCAAAGCTTTGGTGGGCGAAACCGTAGAATTTATTATCACGTCTACCTTGCCCGACGAAATGTTCACCGTCGAAGTGTTGGAAGGTGAAGAATTCGGTACGTTGAACGGTAGAATGTTCACGATTAAAGAAGATGCGGAAGTTGGCTCGATTATCAAAATTAAAGTTTCTTGTTCGGCTGACGCAAGCTGGGGCGATGTATTTGATTTTGTCGTATCCAGAGAAGAAATTATCGGGGAATCTCTCTTCAATCCTTCGTCTGGCTATGAAGGCAGCGCTACGGACGAAGTTGCAGTGCCCGAAGGTTTTGAAAACGTTTATAAGTATAGCGGAACTGATGAATATATCCACGGGGGGCATTACTTAGCAGAAAATCTTGACGATTATTCGTTGGTAACCTTTGCAATCAAGTCTCCGAAGATCCGTTTGGATTCTTACGGTTGGGCAGAAAACAATGAATGGCTTGTATTCACGCTTATGCAGACGGATACGGCTGTTTGGTCGTTAGAAGTATCTGAAAACGGTAAAATTATCCATACGGCGAGCGGTTTGAGCGGTAACAGAAGTGATGGGGCATATCGTTACAACGCCTTGAACTCAATTTTGTTCGGCGTACCTAGCACGGGCTACTATTTCAACGTTGTTGAAGGTGTGATGACGGCGTATTTCACCGAAGTCCGCGGTATAACCAGTGCAGTGGAGGTTCCCGTAGAACCTATCGAACCCGTAGGCACGATTATTCAAGACTGCGTTTACGATGAGGTGAAGTCGGATCGTAGCCATGTCGTTCTGTGCGCCAAGGAGTGGCTGT
>JAZQGK010000090.1:0-4238 GCA_045539975.1 Candidatus Scatosoma sp.
CGCTACTGCTCGTTATTTCGTTATCGCTTGTAGAACTACTGCCATTATCCGCGCTTGGCGTGCCGCAGGCGGAAAATGCCATACTCACCGTCATAACGACTAACAGTAAAAATGTAAATAAACGTTTGAAATTTTTCATCATTACTACCTCCTTAGATAAAAATTTCTTTCGTTCGCGCTTCTCGTGCGCTTTTTATAAAACGCTCGTGCTTACAATATATCACAACTTCCAAATTTTGTCAATATCTATATGAAAAACCGCCTCTGCCTTTTTACGATAGAGACGGTTTTGTTTTATCTTTGTTTCTGCTTACTTTTCTTTCTTTTTAAGCAGAACTGCGCCTGCGCTCAGCACGAGCAAAGTCATTACCGAAACGCTTGCCAACGCCGAACCGCAGCCTTCCGATTTCGATGCGGAATTGCTGCTGGTAGAATCGCTCGGGTTCTCGGTTTCCGCTGCCGTTACCGTTACCGCGATACGGAGTTTTAATCCGTTATAGGTGAACTCTACCTGTCTACTGTTCTTGGTTAAGGGATTCTGCGCGGACGCGGAGGCCTTTAACTGCGAAGCGTCGATTTCTTCCGTGGAATAATCATCGTAAACAATGATAGCGATAAGCCCCGTTGCGTCAAAGATTTCCCCTTCTACGTACGTCGATTTGTGCGTGGATTCCGCAGAAACCTTCACTTCCTTGGCTACAATGGGAATGTTAAACTGGACTTTGACTTCTCTCAACGCCGTTTCCACTTCCGAAAGCATGGAAGAGAGCTCTTCGGTGATAAACTGGGCTTGCGTTGCGCTGTCCACCGCGTTGTTGTAGTAAACGCGGGTCGTTTTAGCTGTTTCAGAGAACGCCGTAATTTCTGCAATCAACGCCTCCGAAGAGGTTTGGTTTTTCCAGCCCTTTACCTTATCCAAGCTTGCGTACATCGTTTGAATGTTGGTGATACATTCGCGCGTGTCATCGTCCAAGACAATGCCCGTGGTATTTCTCACGCCGAAGAACAAACGGTATACGTAATTGTCGTAACCCGTGCCGTTTTCGGGATAGTTGAGTACCAGTTCGCTCTTCTTGCCAACGTATTCGGTGTATTCGAACATGTAGGTCTGGAAGTTGGAATAGTAATACCCTCTATAATAAGGCTTGCTTTCGTTTGCCTGGATTTGCAAGGAAATGTCCTCGCGGTAAACCGCTTCTAAAACAGGGGCTTGCATGCTTTCAAACGTATATTCGGTAACGCCGCTGTCAAAGAACGCGGAATCCCCGATGGTATTCAAGCTGTACGGCAAGAATACTTTGTTCAAAACGTCTTTGTTCAAGCCATAAAACGCATACGCTTGGATAGCCAACGTGCCTGCCTTGACGTCGTACGTTCTCGCTTTCTTTTCCCCTGCGCCCAAACGGGTTGCGGGATAGAAACAAAGCTCACATTCGCCTGCTTCTTTATTTAACCAGCGGTACAAAACGCCGTCTTCTACGAAGAATTTATCATTCCCCGACGCCACTTGTACTTCCGTCAAAGCCGACGACGAAGCAAACGCACCGTAGCCAAGAGTTTTTAAGCTTGCAGGGAGTTCTACTGCGGTCAAACCGCTGTTTAAGAACGCGAAGTTGCCGATATATTCCACGTTCGGCATGCGCACGGACGTGTACGCCGTCTGCAATTCTTCGTTATTCATGCCCTGCGCACCAAAGGCGAACATATCCACTGTTTTGGCATTATCCAAAGCCAACGTTTCCACACGGCTGTTATAGAACGCATACGCGCCGATGGTGATGACGTTTTCAAGGTTCACGTTCTTGACGCCGCTTTCCATAAACGCATACGCCTCTACCGCCGAAACGGACGCAGGCAATACCACGTTTTCCAGGTCTTTACAGCCATAGAACGCGCCTTCACCGATTGTGCGGAGCTCGTTGCCGAGGAAGATGACCTCTTGTACGGGAACGCCCACGTAATCGTAATAATAGGAATTCGGCAATCTCGTCAAGGACACGAAAGTATACGTACCCGTTGTCTTTGCGTTTGCGCCGAAGGTTACTTTTTGTAAGCTGTCCGCGCCCTCAAAGGTGTGTGACCCAAGCTTTTCGACGGAAGGTAATACCACCGTTTTCAAAGCCTCGCAATCGGCAAAGACTTTGTTGCCCATCGTCTTGATGCCGTCGCAAAGCGTGACGTCCGTCAATGCGTTACAGGAATTGAACACGTTATTCCCAAGCGTTTCCAACCCGTCTGCCGTGAAGCTCTGCAAAGCGGAATCCGCAAATGCGTAATCTCCCAAACTCGTCACGCTGTCGGGCAATACCACCGTCTTCACGCCCGAGCCGCGGAATGCGCCTTCGGGGATTTCCGTGATACGGGAAGCTGTCTTGTTCCATTCTACGTTTTGTATCGAGGAATACGCAAACGCATATTCGCCCAAGGTTTCAAGACCGTTATGGAGCACGATTTTGGTGATATTTTTATTATATGCAAACGCGTACGCTGCAATTTCCACTACGGACGAGGGAATCGTGAACGTGCCGTTTGTGCCCATCGCGCTCTCGTTTACGTAAAGCACTTTGGTCTTGGCTTTGTCGTAAATGACGCCGTTTTCAGCCGTGTACTTGGTGCAACCGCTTGCCAAGGAAACGTCATAGCCCCTAAACGGCGAGCCGAGGAATTGCAAATCGGCAAGGTTGGTGTTGTCGCCTATCTTGATTTCGCGAAGCCCCGTGTCCGCAAACACGTTCGCGCCTAACGACTGCAAGCCCTGAATTGCAGAGAAATCCAACGACTTCAATGCAGAACCTGCAAAGGCTCTGTCGCCGATAGAACGGATGTTTTCATCGCCGAAGTTTACTGTAAATTCGCCTGCTTTTTTACCGCAGTTTTCAAAGGCTCTTGCGCCGATATCAAAGTTAAACTTCTCACCGCCCGAACGGAAGGTAACGCCCGTGAGATTGGTACAATTCGAGAACGCACCCGTGCCGATTTTCGGGGTATTGAGCGTGATTGCGCCCTGCAACGACGTGCAACCTGCAAACATATAATCGCCGATTGCCGTGAATTTACCCGTATAAATCGCCGTTATTTTGTTGCTGTCTTGGAATACGTAACTACCGCTCATGTGCAAGCCGGTCAAATCGACTTCCGTAAGTGCGGTATTTGCAAACGCGCGGTTGTTCATCGTACCGATGCTGGGCATATCCACAATTTCGCAAAGGGAAGGACAGTCTGCAAAAACTTCCGCTGCGAGCGTGACCGTCTTCGCGTTGCTGAAATCGACTTTCTTTAAGTTGGGACAGTTATAGAACGCCTGCTCGTAAATGATAGCGACGTCCGCCCAGTCTACGTCGGGATGAATGATGTTGCCGTTGCCGTCTTCACGGTGATTCAACGAAGAGAAATACACCTCTTCCAATGCCGTACAGTTGATAAACGCGCGGGCTTGGATATCGATTACCGTGGACGGGATAATCAGTTTTTTAATATTCTTATTGTCCTTGAACGCTTCTTCCGCAATATACATTACGTTCAAATCGTTCGGGATTTTCAATACGTCGTCCGTCGCCGTACAAAGCACGGAACACTTCGGACAGCAATTTGCCGTGCCGTCTACCGTAATCATTTCGGATTCCACCCATGCTTCGCCACAATCGGGGCAAAGCCATGCATTGTACCCAAAACCATTATAATCGGTCAGCATATAACTGCTTGCGGTAAACTCGTCGCGGACTTTTAACGTTACGCTGGTGCTGTACAAGGTGCTGCCCCAGTTCCCAGACGCGTCCTTTCTTTCCACTTTCGCGGTGATGATGGTCGTGCCCTTTTTCATCGTCGTAACGATGCCGTCCTCTACCTTTGCAACGCTTTCATTAGAGGATTTCCATACCAAACGAAGATTGTTCATCGGATGATACCAAGGGTCTTTTTCTACCGTCAGTTCGAACACTTGCCCAGAGTGTACTTCCACTACGCCTTGCGCCTTTTTCAACGATTCTAAGTAGGTGGAAATAACGCCGAAGGAGATGTTGGGAACGCTGGGCAAAGAACCGCTGACGTCATTGCTAACCGTAACGTCGATGCTCTTCGTACCGCCTTTGCCGTTCGTTACAACGACTTTTGCTTTGCCGGCTTTCAAGCCCACAAGCACGCCGTTTTTCACGCCGACTACCGCGGGATTGAGCGACGTCCAAGTGAAGTTGGAAAGGTCGGCATTCCCCGTGTAGGAATCTGCATACGTCAAAACGATT
>JAZQGK010000091.1:0-2235 GCA_045539975.1 Candidatus Scatosoma sp.
TCCTATTCAATCTATAAGAATAAAGTAAAATAGATATAATTTTAACTATTACTAGACGAATACGACTGCAAGAAAATCTTATAGTGAATTTTTTTGCGGTTTCCTTTGGGCTTAATAAGATAAGTAAAGCCCCCGGCAAACAAGTTTGCCGGGGGGGCGTTCTTTCTCGAATACAATCGCAAAAAACGTTTCCACCTTTGAAAGGGCTGATATTTAGACAACATAACAGCTCTCTTTGGCTAAATTTACCACCTATCACCACTCGCAACGCCTTTATTTTCAAGGATTGTAGCGTTTTATGATAGGTGCATTTTTGAAACTCAATTTTCGCTACATTTTTACACCTGCTTTTCCCGAACAAATTTGGGTTGTTTTTTATAATTTTAGCCCGTTCCCCCCTCAAACAATTCACTTTATCGTCCCCTTATATGTAGCATTCAACGCATACCTGCCCCTTTCATTTTCGACAAAACCTCTTATTATTCGACCCCCAAAACTCATAAATTCTTATTGACTTTCCTTTTCCGTTATGGTATTATGTAGCTATAAAGTTTCAAGGGTTTCCATAAGAGGAATCACAGTTTCAGGTTACAAAGTATCTTTTAACAATCTATCATGTTAAGGGGTACTTTTTTTTATTTTCCCGAGCGACAAGAGGCACAATTTAAAGCAACCTAGCAAGACAACTTCATAAGGGTGGTAAAAGCCAAAAACGGTTGCAGAGCACCGCGGATACAACAAGCTCTGCCCGCCATCGGTAGGCGGTAAAACAGCCGAAAAGAATACAATTCAAGGAGGAAACCATATTATATCAACGGCTTCTTAAAAACCTTTTGAAAAAATCTTGATTTTCAAAACAGAAAGCGCTATGCTATAATCAATTTCTATTTTAGGAGGTAAATGACTCAACAACAATTAACCCAACTTTTAAAGCTTATCAAAACAACATCCATTACTGCCGATATGGACGAGCTTTCCACCACCGTATTACAAATGGCGGCGGATTCTATCACATTGGATAGATTAAAGACGCTTATCAGTTCGGCAAACACTCCCCCTTTGTATATAGGCAAAGGGACAAGCACTCAACAAGAAAATAGTCAAAGCATAAAAGGCAAGAATGTGCAATCCTGCATCATTACATTCACAAATAACGAGGTAAAACGTATGGAAAAGACATTCAAAAAACACTTTATACTAAACGGCTACATAGCACACGTCATCAAAAGAAAAAGCGGTAAAAACGGGTTTTACTACGAAATACGTTATCGCAGAAACGGATATAATATCCGAGCCGCGTCCGTTGACATCAACCAAGCAAAACGTATCTTTTTAGAAAAAACCTTACCCCAAAATATAGGCAAGTATCTCGTCCGCAGACAAAAATCAGGGTTCAATCTTTTAGAAGAAATTTTTGAAGAGTGGCACCGCTACAAGAAAGGAACAGTCAACGACAAAGAACACCTGCGCTTTCAAGTAAACTTCAATAATTTACCCGAAGAGCTCCGCAAGAAACCAATAGCCCACATCCGAACGATTGACATCGACGCCATTTTGAAAGAAGTCAAGCCCCGTAAATACGAGGAGCTCCGTACCCTTTTTAACGGAATTTTTAAGTATGCGGTGGCGAGCGGAATTATCACGCATAATCCCGTGGCTTTAATCAAGTTCAAGCGTGCCGAAAGACAATCGCGCGAGAGTTTATCCAAAGACGAAATTTTAGCGTTTTTAGAGCGTATTAAAGAGCCTAAATACAATAACATTCGACAATTCGCCTACATACTTTATTTCTTTGGTTTACGACCTTGCGAAATCGATGAAGAAACCCATCGCGAGGATGATTTTCTTATCACTCGGAATCGCAAGCGTAAGAACGGAAAAATTGAGTATAAGAAAATCCCCATACCTATGCAGGTACAGGGATTGATTGACTGGGATAAACCTTTAACGGCCGATTTGCACCGATTAAAAATCAATGATATTATGAAAGAACTGCTCGCAGGGAAAACAGCGTATTGTTTACGGCATACGTTTGCAACGGTTTGCCAGCAGTACGTTCGCCCTGATATCGTTGATATTTGGATGGGTGATAGCCCTGACCGACTCGTCGGAAAGGTGTATACGCACTTCCCTGATGACTTTATGTACGAACAAATGCAAATGGTGAAATTTCCGTTGCCGCAAACGGCTTAAAAAGACAGAATTTACACCCCAAAGGTAGTAATTGTCGCAAAT
>JAZQGK010000092.1:0-4858 GCA_045539975.1 Candidatus Scatosoma sp.
TTATGTTAAAATAGTTCTCGCAGTTGAATTGATTAAGAAAAATTGGAAAAAATAAGGAGATCATTATGCCTAATATTAAATCCGCAAAGAAAAGAGTTTTGGTTATCGAAAAGAAGACCATGAGAAACAAAGCTGTTAAGTCTGCATTGAAGACGCAGGTAAAGAAATTCCTCGCTGCTATTGATGCAAACGACAAGGAAACCGCAGTTAAACTTTACCCTGAAACCGTTTCCGCTATTGACAGCGCTGTTACCAAGGGTGTTCTTCACAAGAATAACGCAAATAACAGAAAAGCTAAACTTGCGAAAAAGCTTGCTTCGTTAAACTAAAATCTTTTTATAATACTTATCATATTATAAATATGAGGGTCTGCCGATCGGTAGACCCCTTTTTTCGTGTATTTGTATTTCCCCTATCCCTCCTTTTTTACCTTTATATATATAAATTATAAATAAGGAAGAAAAAACTTTATAAAATCCCCCTTCAAACGATTGACACATTTGTATATTTTACATATAATATATTTACTCGAAGTTTATTTTAACTAAACTTTGGGTTTATTTTTATCGAACCTATGCAAGAGATTAGTAAAATAGACCAAAAAGTTTACAATAACTAAACTTTCCCTCAAAAAAACTAAGTCGGAGGTATGATTTTGAACTTAGGAAAAAAAATTAAGCAGATGAGAAATCAAAAAAGTTTAACCCAGGAGGAGCTTGCCGATCGTTGCGAATTAACAAAAGGCTACATCTCTCAACTGGAAAATAACCTGAACAGCCCCTCCATCGCAACGCTTACAGATATTCTTGCCGCCCTAGGCAGTGACTTATCCGAGTTTTTCCGCGACGAGAAACAAGATAAAGTCGTTTTTACCAAAAATGAATTCATCGAAAAAAATAGCGATGGCGTGTTGTGGAATTGGTTGATTCCAAACGCGCAAAAAAATATGATGGAACCCGTACTTGTTGAGCTCTCTGAAAACTCTTCTACTTCCGGCGATATTCCCCACGAAGGCGAAGAGTTTGGGTACGTTTTAGAGGGAAAAATTGCCATTAACTTAGGCAATACGCAACACATATGCAAAAAAGGCGAAGCTTTTTATTATCCCGCCAATAAACCGCACTCCATTCTAAATAAAGGCAAAGGGAAAGCTCGTTTTCTGTGGATATCCACCCCACCCAATTTTTAATATTTACATTGAATAAAACTAAAGAGCCTTTCGGAGAATACGAAAATGACTAAAAAAGCAGAAAATAATACCGCTCATATTATTGAATTAAAGAACGTAAGAAAAGAGTTCGACGGCGTTGCCGTTGTGGAAGATATCAATTTCTATGTACGCAAAGGTGAGTTTGTCACCTTCCTTGGCCCTTCCGGTTGCGGAAAAACAACTACTTTGCGTATGATTGCCGGTTTTGAAATGCCTACAAGCGGCGAAATTTTATTAAATGGTGAAGATATTAGCAAACTCCCGCCCAACCACAGACCCGTCAACACCGTCTTTCAAAAATACGCCCTTTTCCCGCACTTGAACGTTTTTGAAAACGTTGCGTTTGGCTTAAAATTGAAACGCGTTGAAACCACCTTTATTGATAAAAAAGGCAACAAAAAAACAAAATTACAAAAACTCCCGAAAGCCGTCATCGCTGAAAAGGTCAACAAAGCCCTTGAAATCGTTGACTTGGCAGGGTTTGAAAAACGCAGCATTTCCACCCTTTCAGGCGGTCAACAACAGCGAATTGCCATTGCGCGCGCCATCGTCAACGAACCGGAAATTTTGCTTTTGGACGAGCCCCTTGGCGCACTCGATTTAAAGATGCGTAAAGAAATGCAACTCGAACTCAAAGCGATGCACAAGCGTTTGGGGATTACTTTTATTTACGTGACCCACGATCAAGAAGAAGCTTTGACCATGTCCGACACTATTATTGTCATGTCCGACGGCTGTATTCAACAAATAGGGACTCCGGAAATGATTTACAACGAACCCGAAAACACGTTCGTTGCCGACTTTATCGGCGAAAGCAATATTTTCACGGGCGTTATGCCAAAGGACGGACAAGTACGTTTCTGCGGAAAGGCGTTTGAATGTTTAGACGGCGGTTTTGAAAAAGACGAACCCGTCGACGTTGTCGTTCGTCCCGAGGACATACAAATCAAACCCGTTGAAGAAGGCATTTTAAAAGGGAAAGTAACCTCGGTTGTATTCAAGGGCATCCACTATCAAATCCTTGTTCAATGCGGTAGATATGAAATCGAAATCCAAAGCACTTCTACCCCTGCCGTAGGTGAAACCGTTGGCCTGGTCATTCAACCCGACGGCATTCACGTTATGAAAAAAATATTTAAGGTTAATAAATTCACCGGCGTTATCACCAAACGCAACACAGTAGAATTTGGCGATGGTGAATTCGAATGCGACGTTACCCAACTCTACCCCGGCAGCCATTTGGATGAAGAAGGTTATTTAATAACCGCCAAAGGCGAACAAATCGACCTTACGGACACGGAAGTCAACGTAGAAGTAGACCTTAAAGATATTACTATGAGCGACAACCTTGAAGAAGGCGGAGCTCATGGACATATTATTTCCCTCATTTACAAGAGCGAATATTATCGCTATATCGTCCGCACGGAAAACGAAGAAGACTACGTGCTTGCCTGCGAAGATTTATGGAATGAAAACGACCTGGTAAGTCTTTGCATTCCCAAGGACAAAATTCGCATGACCCTGAAGGTTGCGGAGGGCACGAAAAAATGACAAAAACCGCATTCAGACCACGCTTTTCGCGTAAGCTGTTAGCAATCCCTTACGGATTATTTTTAGCAATTTTTGTCGTTATTCCCCTTTTGATTATTGTTTATTACGCTTTTACAAATGATACGGGGGCTTTTTCGTGGGATTACGTTAAATACTTTTTCAGTGAAGACGGCGATAATTTTTGGGATTTCTTCACTTCCTCCAACTTTAATACCATCATTCGCAGTCTTTTGATTGCACTTGCAAGCACTGTTATATGTCTTTTGATTGCATACCCTATTGCATATATCATTGCAAAGAGCAAACTTAAAAACAAATCCGCATTGCTTTTGATGTTTATCGTCCCCATGTGGGTTAATTTCGTGCTTCGTATTAACGCCTTGAAAGAATTGTTGGACTGGATTGGCGTTTACAATGCTTCGGACGGCTGGAATATCTTTAACACCATTCTTGGCATGGTATACGATTTCCTCCCCTTCATGATTTTGCCTATCTACACCACGATTATTAAAATTGACAAAAGTTATACCGAAGCGGCGCAAGATCTCGGCGCAACTGGCGCAAAAGCGTTTGTAAGGATTACCCTTCCCCTCTCTAAGGCAGGCATTATGAGTGGCGTCTCGATGGTATTTTTGCCCTCGATGACCAACTACGTTGTATCCAACTATTTAAGCGAACATAACGTTAAAATTATCGGTAAATTAATCGACGACTATTTCACCAATGATTTATGGCACGACGGATCGTTCATCGCTCTTGTTTTGCTTGTGTTTATGTTTGTAATCACTTGGCTCACCGGCGGCTTTGAAGCCGATGATCAAGCAAGCGCACGGGGGACTTCGTTATGGTAAAATTGAAAAGTGTTCTCAAATGGAGCTTTATTGCCCTTGCCCTTTGCTTTATCTATGCTCCTATTATCTTTTTGACAATATACAGTTTCAACGCAAGCGATACAATTGAAATGGGCTGGCAAGGCTTTGATTGGGCTCATTATAAGTATTTCTTTAATTTTGAAAACGAGCCTATCCAAGTCGTTTTACAGACAATCGCCCTTGCACTTGTTGTTGCCCTCACGTCTACAATTCTTGGAACTATTGGGGCTATTGGGATTTTCTATTCAAGCAAACGAGTAAACAACACCATTTCCGCAATGAACCGTATTCCCGTCATCAACGCGGAAGTCGTTACTGCAATTTCATTTGCTTTATTCGTTTCCTTTTTCAAAATTGACAAAAGCACCTTTATTCCCTTAATCTTGGGGCAAACTATCTTGTGTACTCCGTTTGTCGTACTGTCGGTCATTCCAAAACTGAAACAAATGGACAATAACCTTTATGAAGCTGCACTTGATTTAGGCTCCACCCCTACGAAAGCATTATTCTCTGTTATCATTCCACAAATTTTACCGGGCATCTTATCGGGTTTCATGCTTTCCGTCACCTTGTCTTTGGATGATTACGTCATTGCAGCCTACACAAAACCCGATACCTTCCAAACGATTAGCACCCACATCTATGGTTTGAGCAAAAATAACCTTCAAGGTCCTACCATTAAGGCGGCGTATTGGGCGTTCACGGCTATCATTTTCTTGATTATTATCATTGCCGTTATCACCATCAATATTCTTGCCTATAAAAAAGTAAGGAGTAAAAAGAAATGAAAAGAAAATTTTACAAACTTCTTGCTTTGACAGTACTTCTCTCCAGTATCCCTTTAAGTGGTTGCAACTCAGGTGATGCACCACGAGGCTTCCGCGAGAACGTCTTGCGTATTGCCAGCTGGGACGAATATATCGATATGGGCGGTGAAGATAGCTACTATTACGACGAGGAAACAAACCCTAACGTCAAGCCTATTTATGAAGAATTCGCTGAGTGGTATTACAAAAAGACAGGAACGAGAATTACCGTACAATACATCCCCTTACAAGACAATGAAACCATGTACAACAAAATAAAAATGGGAGACAAGTACGATTTACTTTGCCCTTCCGAGTACATGGCACAAAAACTCAAAGACGAGGGTTATTTGCAGACATTCCCCGATGACTTTTTTATCCCCAGCGAGGAAAACCATTACGCAAATAACGTTTCTCCA
>JAZQGK010000093.1:0-7627 GCA_045539975.1 Candidatus Scatosoma sp.
GGAAGATTATCTACATCATGCTTATGTGGAGGATAACTACCCCATTTGCCGTCTTCTACCCAAAACTCACCGATGTACAAATGGTTTGCCTCCCCGCTTTCAGGGAACGTAAAAGCAACGTCACGTACAAACGAACCTTTACCAAACGTCTTAATAATAACGTCTTCCGCTTTGATTTGATAAGGTTTATAATATTTTTCTGCGGGTGCTTTGCATACGGCAATTTTTACATCGCCCTCTTTTGCAGTAACGGTAAAAGGTGTGTCCTTACCAATGTATGCCGCTTCCGCCGCACCTTCAAAAACGTTAGCGCGTTTTCCCACAGCAAAGGTAAATCCTTCGCCCTTTACCTCACATCTCCCGTATAAAACCACCAAAACGAATTCTTTTCCAAGTTCGTCAACTTGATAGCTTTGTCCGTCGGCAAGCTTTAACATATCCGTCTCCGCATACACAAGCGCGGAATTTCTATCCGTTACAACTCTTTCATAACCGTATTTTTCAACGTAAGATTTTTTCAAGTTCATATTACATATTCTCCAAAATCATTTCTTCGACGGAAACTACGCGGTAACCTTCGGGACAAGTCGCTTTCAAAGCAACGTATTCAGCAGGGTTTTCCGTAACGATGGTCTTACAATCCATATTCTTCGCATTCGCCCATCTGTCTTTTGCTACTTGCGTCATTACGTCGGGCATATATTCCGCCATGATTAACTGACCTGCAAGGTTCGCTTCCTTACCGATAAGAAGCATATCCTTTACCACGCCAACCTTTTGGATAAGATTTCTGCCCGTTTCGCTGTCATCAAGCTCTCTTGCGTACGCATAGCTATCCTGCAAGGAATATTCCTTTTCGGATTTCTTTACAGAGATCTTACCACTTTCAATTAAATCGAGCACATATTCGTTGAAACTAACTACATTCGCAGAAATTTCAATCCCCCATTCCTTGTATTCGTGAAGCATCAATTTCAAATCAACGGGATCGTATACTATAACAGTCTTATATTGATTGAGCATTTCCGCACAAGCCTTCGCCGCCTTTTGCGTTTCCTGCGTTTTACCCGTCAAGAACCAGAGCGCTGCGCCGCTGTCTTGATTTTTATCCAAAGAAACGCTTATGTCAGCTTTATTTAAGAGTGCCACTGCATTCTTCACGCTTTCGGGAGATTTATAGAGTGCGTCTTGCCCAACAAACAACGCCGTTTCGCTCTTCGTATTATATAATCCATCCAAACAGGTACAAGCCGTCGAACCAAACACGTTGCCTGTTGTAGCATACTTTTCAAGCATGGCAGTAATATATGTAGGAAGTACGCCGCTTAAAACAATTTCCGTTTTCAATTCTTGAATAAACACTTTGGGATCAAACCCTGTCATGCAGTTATTCGTACAAGCACCGCAAAGGGTACATTCATAAATATTTTCAGCAATTTCTTTGAGTTCCGTTGCGTTACGAGCAACCAAGCTTGCGCCCATTGCACGTGCGCGAGCGGTGTTTCTTTCCAAACCCGTCGCATTCCCGATAGGACATACGTGACGGCACATCCAACAAAATCTGCAATTATCGATAATATTTTTTGATTTTTCCGTAATATTCATAACTTTTTCTCCTATTATCAATGATTACAAACCAAGCTTAAACGGGTTCATAATGCCGTTCGGGTCAAGGAATTTTTTAATCCCTTCAAATACTTGCATTGCAGGACCGTACTGCTCTTTCATCATTCGGCCAAGCTTAATCCCAACACCGTGATGATCGTTTACAACCCCACCGTTTTCCAGCGCCGTACGAATACCAAGCGTCCAAATTTCGTTGTGTAAACGCATAGCTTCTACAGGGTCTTGGGGTACGTATTCGCCGTCGATAATAAAGCGATCGTACATCATGCAGCCCCATTCGTACCAGTGAGAGAAGTGTGCGATGAATTTTGCATACGGATACTTCGTTTCGATAGCGTTCTTCATTGCCCAGTAAATCTTTTCGATTTTATCGTAAGGAGCAATTGTATCCATCGTACCAAACATCTGCGGAATATCCATCATGTGCCCAGGATAGAAGAAGGTAATCTTTTCCTTCCACCACTTTTCACCGTATTCACTACCCAAATCTTCCGCACCGTATTTCGCAAAAATTTCCAAAAGAATTTTTTCTTCTACGTCTACGAGTTCTTTCACCCCTTCGTATGCAATGTTCATAAACGCGCCTTTTTTCGCTACGCCGACGATTTTCTTGATTAAGCTTGCCGTTTCCGCTTCGTCATACAAACGCATAACGGAAGGCTTGAACTTCTGCAACACTTCTTTACTCGCCTTAAACGCAGATGTCATATCTTTGAACAAGAAACCTCTGAAACGTCTAACTTCGGGCTGTTCGTAAATGCGAATTTGTGCTTTTGTAATAACGCCAAGCGTACCTTCCGAGCCGATGAAAATCTGATTTAAATCAGGACCAGCCGCATGTTTGGGCGTTGCGGACGTATTGATGATATCGCCGTTGGGAAGAACAACCTCCATCTGAAGTACCATATCGTCAATTTTACCATACTTATTTGAAACAACCCCGATACCGCGGTGCGCTAAGAAACCGCCCACCGTCGAACAGGTCAAAGAAGAAGGATAGTGCATGGTTGCATAACCCTTTTCGTTTGCCGCCCATTCGATATGCTTATAAATTGCACCAGTACCGCATTCTATGTACATGCTTTCCGTGTTGACTTCGTAAATTTTGTTCATACGCTTGGTATCAAGGATAATACCGCCGCAAACGGGAAGCGCGCCCCCTTGTGAACCTGCACCACCACCCCACGTGGTCACGGGAATTTTATAATAATTCGCAATTTTCAACACTTTCGACGTTTCCTGCGCATCCTTAGGCGCAACGATAAAGTCTGCTTCGGGCATTCTTCTGCCACGGTCTACCCACATTCTCGAAAGCCAGAAAAAGTCTGCGCTGTGCGTTACTTTATCAATTTCTTTTACCGAGCAATTCTCTCTGCCTACCGCGTCTTCAAGCTCGGTTAAAATTTGCGTAAATAAAAAATCGTTCATATCTACTACTTACTCCTTTGAAAGTCCTTTACTCTTATTCGTTCTATCAATAGCGTTCCACAGGGATCGTTTTACCGCAACCGCTTACACCTTTCATGATGGCATCACGAATGGCCAGAACAGCCAACGTCTCCTTCTTGGCAAACGGTTCTTCGTTTGTTTCAAAGAATTTTACAATGCTTTCCACCAAGCGGTAGAATTCCGTTCCTTTTTCAATGTTCCTAAATTCGCAATTCGCGTTTTCCGTTTCTACGTCCACGGAGAAGCCCCAACCGCTATTGGAATAGCTAAGCGTCACCGTTTTATCTGCATATTCCACCACGGTTGTCGATTGTTTTGCGCTGTGGAATACGTGAACCTGTTCTGCCTGTGCGCCGCCTGTCATTTTCACCGCCATCTCGATTTGATGAATGATGTATTCTTCCAAACTGCGCCCGCCGCCTTTAATCATCACATTTTTTACGTTCGTATATCCTGCGATTTCTTCCGCATATCTTAACGCCGACGACGTGAAAATCTTCGTATTGTATTTTTCCGCTATGGCGAAGATTTCTTTTGCCGCTTGCAAATCGGGCGCAAACGTTTTGTCAATATACGTGGTTTTGCCGTAGGACAAAGCAATTTGCGCATATTTTAAATGCGTTTCGGGATTTGCGGGCGCAAGAATTAAAATATTATCGGATTTTTCACAGAGTTCTTCAATGGAATAGCAACGGGTTACGTTATTTTTTGCACACCAGTCATCCGTGAGCATTTTTCCAGGTTGTTCTACTTCCGCATAGGCGTACGTCACTTTATAATCCACGCCAAGTTCTTTGCTGACTTTCTCAAAAAGTCCCAGATAGGTATTGGAGTGCCATTCGTCAATAAAGTAATCAATAATTCCTATTTTTTTCATTCTTGCACCTCAAAGATATTTTTTCAGTTCAACTACACATTGTTTTTCCGCCGATTCAAACGCAGCCATAACGACGGCAAGAGACGCACGGATGTCTTCATGCGTAACAAATTGCGTCGCTTTGCCTTCAATACTGTCGATAACGTTTTCGTAAAACAGTTCCCAATAAGGCAGATCTTTTCTTACGGGAAGCTCCATTTCCGTCACTTCGCTTTGCGGACGGGGCCACATAGAACGGGAAAGCCCGTTTTCCGTATATACACAGCCTTGCGCCCAGTCCACCGATTTTACGTTTGCACGGACGATTTTACCCGTTCTGCCAAACCAATCATAGACAATCGCCGTACCGTCATCGCCCGAAATATGCCACCGCGCTTCATTGATAAACGTCCAAGAATCGGCTATGATATGCACGCTCAAATTCCCTGGATATTTCAAATCCAAACGAATGGCATCGTCCACTTCCGGTTGATAAATTTTCTTTAAGTCGGCGTGAACGGAAACGGGATTTCCAAATAATTGTAAAACTTGGTCTATCATGTGTATGCCCCAATCGAACAAAAAGCCGCCGCCCGATGCTTTAACGGTACGCCAATCCCCAGGAATATTTCGATTGCTGAACAAGCGAGAATATACTTGATAAGGTTTCCCAACAAGATTTTGCGCTAAAACGTCTTTGACAATATTATAATCCACGTCCCAACGCCTGTTGAAATGCACAGTGAATAATTTATTATTTCTTTCCGCAGCAGCAAAAATCTCGTCTAATTCCTGCATGTTCATACAAACGGGCTTTTCGCAAACAACGTTTTTTCCGCTGTCTAACGCGCGCACGCAATAGTCCTTATGAAAATTATTCGGCGTCGCCACTAACACTACGTCTACATCGCTTTGCAAGAGTTCTTCTGCTGTTTCGCAAACAATGAAGCCGTCTGCACGCGCCTTTTCTCGTTTTTCAGGATTGATATCGTACACCCGCCCAATGTCCAAGTCCCTAATTCTATCGCGAACGTTTGCTGCGTGCCAGGAACCCATTGTGCCATAGCCGATAATACCAAGTTTATGTGTCATTTATTTTAACCCCTTTGCTATTTCGTCGATTGTAACGTAACGTTTTTCTTCGCTGGATTTAATAACCGCATCGATTACCATTTGCGCGCGCAAACCATCGTCAATCGTGGAGGTGAAGTTATCCTTCTTACCATTTGCATAATCGATAAAGGACTGAGATTGATACAAGGACCAAGTTGCGCCGTACTTTTCAGGTGTAGCAACACGCTGCTTGCCCTTTGCTATTTCTTCCTTGCTGCCGTAGCAAATTTCCAAACCTTCGCCTACGTAGTTGCAGAAACGGATGTAACCCTTTTCGCCATAGATGATAAATTCAACCAACTGTTCTTCCGTCTTTGCACAACGGGAAAGTTCGATATTTGCAGTTGCACCGCTCTTCAAATCCGCCAAAATATTTGCATAGTCGTCCGTCGTTACGGGCGCCCATTCATCGGAATCCAATTTCTGTCTTTCTTTAATGAAGATACCCGTATTTGCGGTCAAACCGACAATATCTTCGTTCATCCAGTTCAAGAAATCGATCATGTGCGAGCCAAGATCGCAAAGCACACCCGTACCGCCCAATTCTTTTTGGAAACGCCATTCTAAACGTCTGCCTTCCCAAAGGCCGCTTTCCTTAATACACTTAATATAGCAGTGGTATACTTTACCAACAGCACCGCTGTCGATTACGTCTTTCAAGAATCTCGTCGTGGGCATATGACGCCAGGTAAAGCAAATGAATACGGGCAAGCCTTTTTCTTCTGCCAGCGCACGTACTTCTTCTACTTCTTGGCTGTTTACACCAACGGGTTTTTCAATACTAACGGGAAGCCCCGCATTCAAAGCGTATTTCGCCTGTTCGCAGTGGAAGCTGTTGGGCGTACAAATATCAACCATATCGCAAAGCCCACTGTCAATAAGCTTTTTATAATCGTCAAACAATGCTTCATCGGGAAGATTATAATCTCTCTTTGCGCGTTCCAACGCAGCTTTATTTACATCACAAACAGCTACGATTTCTACGTCCTTTGCCTGCGCATAGGAATTCTTGTGATTCGCACCTGCAACCCAACCATAACCGATAATACCTACTTTTCTTTTCATGATTTTACTCCTTATTTATATGTTTTTTAATATTTCTTTTAAATAAATGAACCCGCGTTCTATATCGCGTTTTTGTTCTTCGCCTTCAATTTCACGTTCAATCGTGATAAAACGATCGTATCCCCGCGCTTTCAACAATGTAAACACTCTCTTAAAATCTACCACACCTTCGCCAAGTGCTTTTTCCTCACCGATCTTATAAGGGTCCGTCGGGGGGACGCCGTCCTTTGCGTGCACATTGCGAACATATTGACCAAGAGTCATCACCGCTTCGCAGGGATTTCCGTAGCCGTACATTATCAAATTACCCGTATCTAAGTTGACAAACAGGTTGCCTGTGTTTACTTCTTGGATTAAACGAAGCAAGGTGATCGGACTTTCCCCACCCGTTTCAAACAAAATATTTACCCCGTACTTTTTCGCTCTGTCCGCAAGTAGTTTCACCCTGCATATCATTTCCGTATATTCGGGCGCGAATGGGTCATTGGGAACAAACCCTGCGTGGATAATCATATCCGATACGCCAAGCTCTTGTAAAAAGGGCAATGCGTTAAGCAAATACTTCAAACGTTCTGCGCCAAACGCCACGCTGTTCAACCCCGCATTACGGAAATCGTATTTGAGCTCCCAAGCAGTATAATCATCGTAAAAACCAGCGAAAAACGCCGAGATCTCTATGCTGCATTTTTCTGCAGCCGCCTTGATGATTTTTGCACTCTCAAGGGTGTACGTTGCAGGTTTGTAAACCAACTGGCAACTTTCCAAATCCATCGCCTTTACTTTTTCAAATGCCGCAACGCAATCGTCTACATTTTTAAGTCGTACCAACGTTCCAAACTTCATAGCTTGCTCCTTACTTATAAATTAAAATCATACAAGCTCTGCGTGATGACCATTTCCGCATTCGGATGGTTTTGCAAGAAGGATACAGGCATGAAACGAGACTCTTCTTCAAGTGCCATCTTACGCATAATCCCCCATTGCCAGTTGCAATACAAATATACCTTTAATACCCTTGCTTTTAAGAGTTGCTTCATCCCCAACGTGATACATCTTTTAGGGAAAATATCGAGTGCGCCGCGAAGCTTGTTTGCCCCATTATTCACCACCGTTTCCGTAGCGATATCCGCGCATCTCGTGCCGCAGTTCTTGTATTCTTCATCAGTAATCACGTCGCCTGCCTTTGGCGGTTCATTAAAGGCGATATGTCCATTGATGCCAACCCCCGTCAAACACAAATCCACCTTGCCGAGCTTTTCAAACAGCGCGTCAATTTCCGCTTCCTTTTTGGGCTCGGGGAACAAACGCTGTGAGGTAGGCATCAAAAGTTCTTTCCTAACCTGCGAATACAAAACTCTATCCATTGTCGCCTTAAAACTAAGCGGATTTTCATAAGGAATCGTTTCATCGTCTCCAACAAGATATTCGTCCATATTGATAAACCAACAATTTTGAAGGCTAATATTCCTTTCATTTACCTTCTGGGCAAAGATGGGATATTGCCCGATGGGACCTACG
>JAZQGK010000094.1:0-7700 GCA_045539975.1 Candidatus Scatosoma sp.
GACCGCTTGGCCTCCGACTTATTTTTGTAAATATAGTGTTGAGAATGAAAAGGTATACGACGGGCAAATTCTTGTTCCGTTTTCTCCGGAAACGCTTAATAGTGGGGTTCAAGAGAGATTTTCCTTGCAATCAGGCGAACATTTGTTGTACGTTAAGAAGATCGCTATAACCGATAATTTGATGTTGGGTAAAACCTTGTTGCATTTCGGGGCTGTGGATAGTGAGTGCAAAATATTTGTCAATCAAGTTTACGTTGGCGAACATAAAGGGGGCTTTACAGCTTTTACTCTGGACATAACAGATGTTTTGTCGGTTGGGGAAAACGTGATTGAAGTGATTTGTTTTGATGAAGCTACTCGAAATCACGATGCTCGTGGTAAACAAAGTGATAAACCGGGCTTGATTTGGTATACGGCGCAAAGCGGGATCTGGCAGACCGTTTGGCTTGAAAGTATGCCGAAACAGGCTATTGGTAAATTTAAAATAACGCCTTGCGCGGAGCAGAAAAAAGTTTTCATCAACGATTTAGGCGATGTGCCTGCGGAAATTATTGTTTTTGATGGAGAGAAAGAAATTCTCCGCAAAACAGGCGTCGGCGAGATTGAACTTTCTTATGATTTTGAGCTTTGGTCGCCCGATAATCCTAAATTATATAATTTCTTGATAAAAAATGAGGCTGGTGATGAGGTCGAGTCGTATTTTGCCGTGCGTTCTTTTGGGAAAGGATATGACCAAAACGGCAAACCGCGCCTTTTATTAAATGGCAAACCTTTCTTTTTTAACGGTGTTTTAGACCAGGGTTATTGGTCGGATGGAATGTTGACGTATCCGTCTGATAAAGCAGCGGAAGATGAGATTCGATTGATGAAGGATATGGGGTTTAATACGCTTCGCAAACATATCAAAATTGAGCCGATGCGTTGGTATTATCACTGTGATAGGCTAGGGATAATTGTTTGGCAAGATTTCGTGAACGGCGGTGGAGACTACAATCCTTTTCACGTGGCAATTATGCCGTTTTTAGGCGTAAAACATCGCGACGATGATTATAAATATTTTTCTCGTGAGGATGAATCCGGTAGAGAAGCGTTCTTGGCGGAAACTTTAGAAACGTTGGATCAGTTATATAACTGCCCGTGTATTGGGGTTTGGGTTCCCTTTAATGAGGGCTGGGGGCAGTTTGATTCAGGGAAAATAACGGAAATGGTTCGCGAAAAAGATACAACGCGCATTATTGATTCTGTTAGCGGATGGCATGATCAAGGGATAGGTAAAACAGAGTTAAAAAGCTTGCACACTTATTATACGCCGTTAAAAGTACCCAAAGATAAACGGCCTGTGGTTCTTAGTGAATTTGGCGGTTATTCCATGAAGATTGACGGGCACGTGTATAATGAGAAAAAAGAGTTTGGCTATAAAAAATTCCATAAAAAACAGAAATTGGAAAACGCAATTGAAAAATTGTATTTAAAGAAGTTGTTGCCTTTGATTGAAAAGGGGCTTTGCGGGTGTATTTATACCCAAGTTTCTGACGTTGAGGAAGAAATTAATGGTTTGGTGACGTATGATAGGCAAATCGTCAAAGTTTCTGTTCCTAAAATGAAAAAAATAAATAAAGCTATTGATGAAGAGGCTGCAAGATATTATTAATATAATATTTCAGCCTTCTTAGGAGAAATGATGGAAGAATTAAAATTATTATTGAAAATTTTATTGGCGGTTGCATTGGGCTTTTGTATTGGTTTCGAGCGTAAAATGCGCTTTAAAGAGGCGGGGATACGCACTCACACGATTGTTTGCTTTGGGTCGGCTCTCATGATGGTGGTATCGTTATATGCTTTTGGCTCGGAGGCGGACTCGGCTCGTGTGGCGGCGCAAATCGTCTCCGGTGTGGGTTTTTTGGGCGCAGGGATGATTGTGTATAAACAACATGAAGTTCACGGACTTACAACGGCTGCCGGTGTATGGGCGACGGCTGGTGTTGGCATGGCTTGCGGCGGTGGAAAATATTGGCTTGCAATCGGCGCGACCGCAATTCTGATTATTGTACAATGCATTTTCCATTTAAATTTGCGGGTTTTTAGTTCTAAACGCTACTATTCCGTCAAAATCGAGTTTGAACAAACGGAAGGTGAAAATCGGAAGATTAAGGAGATTTTCGGAGTGGATCGATTTAATCAACTTATCATTAAGAGAGAGGATGGTAAAGTGTTGTATAGCGCAACGTTAAATACGGATAAAGAATTTTCTTCAACGCGGCTGAATCAAATCATGTCGGAAAATAGTTTTATCTACTCTATAGAGCGCTGCGAGAATCAATAAAGAAAAACGCCTACCAGTTTTGGTAGGCGTTAATTTATTTTTCATCTTGTATGGCTTCTGGTATTGCTTCTTGGGGTAATGTTTTGCGCAGTTCGCAAATTGCGGCCCTGGCAAGTTCGTCGCAGCGGTTGTTTAATGCGTTATCGGCGTGGCCGGCAACTTTATGGAAGGTGACTTCGTGTATTTGCGTTAATGTGTATAATTCTTCCCATAAATCCACGTTTAATACAGCCTTATTATCGGCTTTTTTCCAACCGTTTTTCTTCCATCCGTATATCCAGCCGTTTAAAAAGGCGTTGACGGTATACGCTGAATCGCTATAAACGTCAACTTTGCAAGGATATTTTAGCCGTTTGAGGCCAATAATAACGGCAAGAAGTTCCATGCGGTTGTTTGTGGTTAGCGGTTCAGAGCCTCTGTATTCCCGTTGGATGTCACCGTAGATTAATATTCCGCCATAACCGCCCAGTCCAGGGTTCCCAGAGCAAGCTCCGTCGGTGTATAAAGTAACTTGTTTCTTCATTTTACTCTCTTTTTCACAAGGAATTTATGTTTTTCGAAAATTTCCTTGTCATTTCTATGAAAAATATTTGACAAATGTGTTTTTTTGTTTTATAATAGTTTCGTTGTTTAGGGGAGTGGCTCAACGGTAGAGTAGCGGTCTCCAAAACCGTAGGTTGCGTGTTCGAATCGCGTCTCCCCTGCCAAACGCTTTGACTTTGTCAAGGCGTTTTTTTATATAATTATTGTAACGAATTTACAAACGTTTGTCAATCTTTCCCGACAAGTTTTCGTAAATCCGTTATTTTTTTGTAAAGGATTGTCTATATTATAATAAAAAAGGAGAAGCGTCAAGAGATGGGGGAAGATGGCAAAAAAGGAAGATATTACAAATGGAGCGGATTGTTTTATCTTTTTAGTTTTACGTTGGCGCTTGGTTGCGTTATTTTTGGGATTCTATGTATAAAAGGGATTCACAATGTTTGGGTGAATGCCCATTTGCTTTTGTGCGCAAGCGTATACACAGCATTCATTATTATCCTTTGGCTTTTTTCTTTGATGTTTGCGCATAAACGTAAAGACGTGCCATCAAAGGCGTTATTTGGCGTTCTATTGCTATTATTCGTAGCGCTTTGTATTTGGCTTGCATTGCAGAAAACTGGTTTTTTTGATGTTTTTGAGGATGCACAAAGCCTGCAAGAATATTTGCGAGACTTAGGTGTATGGACGCCAATTTTTTATATCATTTTACAATTTTTACAAGTTGTAATATTGCCAATACCAAGTATAATAACAACGGTCGCGGGGGTGGCAATTTTCGGGGCATTTTGGAGTATGCTGTATAGTTTTATCGGAATAATGTTGGGCTCACTGCTTGCATTTTACATTGGGAGACGATGGGGGAAAAGGGCGGTTGCGTGGCTTATCGGTGCAGACGTATTGCAAAAATGGCAACAAAAGCTACGGGGAAAAGATAATATTTTTTTAACGGTTATGTTTCTTTTACCGCTTTTTCCGGATGATATTTTATGTTTTTTGGCTGGATTATCCTCCATGTCTTCGCGCTATTTTATCATCATGATAAGCATTTCAAGACTTTTAGCAATCAGCGGAACATGTTATTCCGTAGACTTTATTCCATTTAATACGTGGTGGGGGATTATGCTTTGGGGAATTATCATTATCGGGGTAGCTGGCTTATGTATAATCGGCTATAAAAACATGGATAAAATACAGCTTTCCATCAAGAAAATAAAGAAAAAATAGCATGGGTCAAGGTTGTTGTGACTTGATTTATAAAAAATGGCCAATTTGGCAGTCCGCATATAATATTTTTTTGTCGAAATGAGGAAATTTTTTTCTAAATACTCTTGCAATTTGTTATATTTTGCGGTATAATGGTAATTGGTAGAAAGTTAGCATTTTACCAATTTTTAGAAAATATTAAAGCCAAGGTTCTTGGAGGAGAAAGATGAACAAAATTCAATTACTACAAGAAAGAAAAGCAAAGATAATTCAGGCAAGTAAAGAAGTTCGCGAAGATATTGCAAAAATAATCGACGCTAACAGCTTTGTAGAATTGTCTGCGTTTAGCTTTTCTAAAAACGAATTTTATGCTGAAGACGTGGCAGGCGAAGGCGTTGTTACGGGGTTTGCAACGGTAGACGGACATCCGTTGTATATCGTAGCACAAAACTTTGCTGCGTGTGACGGCGGTTTTTCGAAAGCAAACTGCGATAAAATTGTTAAATGTATAGAGGCGGCTGAAAGAGCTTCGACACCGCTTTTATATTTATTGAATACGCACGGCGTACAGGTTGGGGAAGGTGTTCCCGTTTTGGAAGGAATCGGCAAAGTTCTTTCTAAGAGTATGCAGTTAAAAGAATGTGCGGCACAATACGTTGTCATTAACGGCGATGTTTATGGCGCGGCTGCTATGTTGGCGGCTATCGCTAACTTTACTTTCTTTATCGAAAAGAAGAGTGTTTTGGCTGTGAATAGTCCGTTTGTTTTATCGGCGACTGCAGGTAAGAATATCAATAAAGAAGAAGTTGGAAGTGCGAAGGCTTTGGATAAGACTTGTATTCCTTCGTTTGAAGTAAAAGATCTTGCGGAAGTTCGAGAGAAGATTATCGCTCTTTCTGATTTGTGTTCGATTCCGATGGTGGATGCTGAATTGAATGAATCCGTGCCTTTTCTCAATGAAGACTGCAGTGCAGCTTCGCTGATGAGCATTTTTGAATCTCCCGTGGAAATTGGTGCTTCTTACGCAAGCGACGTAAAAACTGTCGTTGGTAGAATCGGCGGGATTGCCGTTGCGGCAGTTGTTTTTGATGGGGAAAACGGAGTAGAGCTGAATACGACCAAACTTGCAAAGATAAAAGCATTGGCGGAATTGGCTTTGTATTGCGATTTGCCGTTTATCACGTTTACTGACGTTAAAGGTATCTATCCTTGCATGAATGCGAACAATAGTTACGTTTTGCGTGAAATTGCGGAATATTTGGAGATTTTCCAACAGTTGCAGTCACCGAAGATTTCGGTTGTGTATAAGAAAGCGGTGGGGATTGGCTATTCGTTATTCGCTGCAAAGTCTATTGGGTTTGACTATGCTTGTGCTTTTGCCAATGCGAAGATTGCTCTTTTTGATACGGTTCAAGGGGCAAAGATTGAATTAGGCAATGAAAAGGCGGACGAAAAAGCGCTTGCCGCTAAGTATGCGGAAGAAAATTCTGATCCCATCAACGCAGCAAAAGATGGATATATTGACGCTATTATCGAGCCTCAATTTGTGAAGCAGCATTTGATTGCTTCCTTACAAATGTTAGTACGGTAAGGAGGGTGCACAAAATGTTGCATAATCTATTGAATCTGCCGGCTGGCGGACAAAAAGTTGAGATAGACGTTGCGGCGTTATATGCTTTAATTGGTTTTCTAGTCGTTTTTGCGGGTATAATTTTTCTGGTCTTTGTTGTATGGCTTGTAGGAAAAGTTATGTCGAAATCGAATAATGAAAAGAAAGAATCTATAACGCAAGTAATCGAACAGCCTGTGGAGGCGGCTCCTGCTATTTCAGAAGATATTGACGAAGAAACAATAGCGGTAATAATGGCGGCCTTAACGGCTTATTATGAAAAAAATAATTCCAAATGTGAATTCACTCTTAAGAGAATAAAGAGAATATAAGGAGAAAAATCATGCGTAATTTTGTAATCACGGTTAACGGTAAATCTTATCAAGTTGGTGTAGAGGAAGTTGGTGCAACTGCGCCTATTGCTGCTGCGCCTGTTGTCACGCAAGTTGTAACGCCTGTTGCAACGCCTGCGGCACCTGTTGCTGCCCCTAAGGCTGAAACGAAACCCGCAGCTCCTGTTGCGGCTCCTGCAAACGGAGAAAAAGTTGTTTCTCCTTTCCCTGGCCTTATTAAAAATCTTTTGGTGGATAACGGTGCAACGGTTAAAAAGGACCAACCTATTTTAGTTTTGGAAGCAATGAAGATGGATAATGATATTACGGCACCTTGTGACGGTACGGTTGCTTTCCAAGTGCAGAAAGGTTCTAACGTTGAATCGGATGCTGTGTTGGCTATTATCGGTTGATAAGAAACACTAATTAAGGGGTGTAATATGTTATACAATACACTTGCAACGAATGTCGGCGAGATGTTCATGAATTTGTGGCGTCAGTCGGGGCTTGCAAATGGTCATTGGTCAAATTACGTAATGATTCTAGTATCGTTTGTTTTATTTTACTTAGCAATCGTTAAGAAATTTGAACCATTGTTGCTGCTGCCCATTGCATTCGGTATGTTTTTAATTAATTTGCCCGGCGCATACAATATTCTTTGGGGGACTTATGAGGATGTTGCGGTTCTGTCCCAAGAAGAGTTTAGCGAATTGCAATTAGCACTTCCTGCGGGCTGGCAGTTTATAGACGGTAGACTCATGCAGATTGTTAATGGTCAATTAACGGTTGTGACCTCGGAAGAATTTTCCGCATTGGGGCTTGTTTTACCTGATGGGATTATCTTTGAAAACGGAGCTTTATTGAAAGAGGTTGCGCATACTTATCAAAATGTGCAAAATCGTGGACTGTTGTGGTATTTATTCTACGGTGTAGATAAAGTTATTTACCCGCCGCTTATTTTCCTTGGTATTGGCGCTATGACTGACTTTGGGCCGTTAATTTCTAACCCTAAGAGCATGTTAATGGGCTCTGCGGCGCAATTTGGCATATTCTTAACACTCATTGGGGCGGTTGCGTTAGGCTTTGATTTGGCGGCTGCTTGTTCTATTGCTATTATTGGGGGGGCAGATGGTCCCACGGCAATTTATGTAACGCAGACTTTGTCTCAATACACAAACCAGGATTTGCTTTCGGCAATTGCGGTGGCTGCATATTCTTATATGGCGTTGATTCCCATTATTCAAAAGCCGATTATGAAGCTTTTGGTGCCTAAAAAAGAACGTCAGATTAAGATGCAGAAGCTTCGTTCTGTTAGTAAAGTAGAAAAAATCATATTCCCTATTGTGGTTACGTTGGTTGTTGGTATATTATTACCCGATGCGGTACCATTGTTAGGGATGTTGATGTTGGGTAACTTATTAAGAGAATCTGGCGTTTGCGATAGACTTTCTTCTCAAGCGCAAAATGGTTTGATGAATACGGTTACCATTTTCCTTGGTGTATCCGTAGGTTGTAAAGCGTATGGGCAGACGTTCTTACAAGTGCAAACGCTGATGATTATCGGGCTTGGCTTGGTTGCGTTTATGTTCGGTACGGTTGGCGGCTTGTTGATGGGACGTCTTATGTGCAAGCTTTCCGGGGGCAAAATTAATCCTTTGATTGGTAGCGCCGGTGTATCTGCCGTTCCTAT
>JAZQGK010000095.1:0-4244 GCA_045539975.1 Candidatus Scatosoma sp.
GGCTTGTTCGGTGCGGTTCAAGCGGACGGCAACGTCACCAGCAGCGCCCTCTTCTATGGCATTCGTTTGGATAATTTCACCATCGAAGCCGGGCTCAACGATATGACGGGAGCCAGCAAAACCTTGGCGGTTGGCTCGCTCGTTGGGTACGGCGCAGGTGCAAATATGTATCTTTGCGACGCAACCAACGGCACGATTAACATCTCCGGCGACGATAGCTATTTCTCTTTTGCCGGCGGTTTAATCGGCTATCAGCAGGCTTATTATTCCACGATGGGACAGTATTTCGCGTCGGAAATTGCGTATGCAAAAGTAGACGTTGACGTCAATATCCTTTCCGGTATGACCTTATATGCCGGCGGTATCGCAGGCTATCTTTGCACCAACTATCCCCTCGTTTCCGTAGCGACGATTCATAACTCCTACGCGCTCGGCGACGTGGCAGGCGCGCTCCGCACGGGCGGTATTGCGGGCGGTTTGGGACAATATTCCACCGTCAATAACTGCTACGCTGCAAACGACGTTTCCGCTATCGCTTATCAAAATATCAAAGACGGGCTTTTGTCCGCAGATGAATATTACTATGCAAATGCCGGCGGTTTGATTGGTTTTGCGGAAAACGACAGCATTGTAAGCGACTGTTTCCATAACGGTTCTATCAATGCGTATGCGACGTCGGGCGACAAGTACGCCGTCACCGATAACTTTGTAGGCGGTGGCTATGAAGCCGAATACTTCTCCCCCGTTTCCGAAAAATATATCGCTTTGGATTGCAAGAGTAATCTTGACCTGCTTACCGTGGATTCCACCGGCGGTGTTTTGAATACCGATTTGGGTTGGGAACAGTACGACTGGAAATTTATCAAAGGCGAATTGCCCGAAATCAACTACGAAACCTCCGAAGGCACAATCACCCGTTCGATGACGCTTGTCTACGTAACGGCGGACGGTGAATCGGTTACCGTCAACAAGCAGCCGCAGCTGGAAAGAAACTATTTGGATACTTCCTCGTCGGCAAACTCGTACGTGACCATGGGTTCTTTCTTTGCAGGCGGCGGTCTTGCTTATTATTACACGGCGGACAACGGTTATTGCTCGTTTGGATATTTCTTCGATAAGGAATGCACCATGCCCGTGCCTTTTGCCTATATGCCCACGAAACCGGTTACCCTCTACGTTGGGTTCTACGACCTTTCTACCATCGCAGGTTCTTACTATTTCGTGAACGCGAACGGCGAAACGGTTGAAATCAAACTGGGCGCAAACGGCATCGCTACCTATAACGACGGCGCAAGCCAGCACAGCGTCAACTATTCCTATAACGGCAAAAAAATTATTCTTGAAAGCACGAGATTGACCCGTTATTACGATGGGGAAATCATTCCCGAGGACGGTTTGTTCGCAGACGAGAACTTTGACCTTTACCGCTATACCTATTATAATTTCGCAGGCTCGATTGAAAACGGCGTTATCTCTATCTACGACGGATATTATTTCACCGCAGACAATCCCCTCGTAGCTTCCAACGCAGCCGTCCCTCAGCCGAGTGAATACGATGCGTTTAAGGGCACTTGGACCAAGTCCGCAAACGTTCGCAAGGCGTACACCTTCGACGGCAAGGGTAACTGGTCGTACAGCTATGACAGCAAAGTAACCGGCACGTATAAGCTCCAAGACGACGCCATCACGTTTACGCACGACGGCGTTGCATACACCGCAAGCTTTAACGGCGATGGATTGTTGCAAGTCGTAGGCGGTGGAAAAACGCAAATTTTTAACCGTGAAAGCGGCTACCTTGGCGCTTGGACGGGCAATGATTACTACTACGGCGATTTCGTGTTACAGCTTGACGGTATCGGGCTCAACGGTCAAGGCTTGGCAACGCTGACCTATGAAAACGGGCTCGTTTACGACCTTGCTTACGAGGAAACGGAAACGGAAAACTACGTTGCCCTCTACCTCTACGATGAAAAGGCTTGGAAAGGCGATATCTTTGGGTATTTCTACTACAACCAAGCAAGCCACCTCTTGTACACCGTCCTTTATGACGCTGCGTCTGAAACCTCTTACACGCAATTCATCTTGCAGGCTACGGACGATTACGCAGGCGAATGGATTTGCGATGCGGACGATTTGAGAAAACTCGAATTTGACTTCAACGGCATCGGTTTGTATGCTTCTTTGGGCACGAAAGGTACGTTGACCATCACCGATAACGGCACCGAAACGGAAGTTTCCTATACCCTCGACCGCAATTTGGAAGGTTCGTTCCAGTACAAGGGCGAAACGTACAAAATCAGCTATGACGAGGACAATAAAGTCGTTACCGTTTCGTACGCAAGCAAACAAGCTACGTTAGAACGCAAAGACGTGTTTGCTAACAAAGTCTTTATCGACGGAGCTGGCAATTCTTACGTATTCGACGGCAGAAGCAACCTCACCGACGGCGGCAAACTGGTTGTCAACGAAACCAAGACCTATACCTACTTCACCGACGGTGAACATTACGCCATCTTCGACGGCGCGTCCAAAATCGGTTCTATCCGCCTGGATAACAACCACTACGACCTCACCATCAGCGGTGAAACCTGCGATTTATATATCGACAACGAATTGTGCGGCGAATGGGCAATGCGCGGGCTCTTCCAAACCTTCCACATTCTCCACGAAGACGTAAACGGCAATATCCATGCTATCTTCCAGGGCAAAGCGGTAACGATGACCTACTACGATACTTCCGTCCTCACCTTCGAGTACATGGAAGGCAAAATGCCCTTTACCTACTACGTATTCGTTGCATACGACGACAAAATGCAAGATGACTACCTTATCATCACCGAATACGCAGACCTCACCGGCAACGACTTTATCTACTGTTCTCGTAAGAGCGATTTGGCGGCTACTTGGACCTGGAACAAGGACAAGGCAATGAGCCTGACCTTTGACGGCACTTCGCTTTCCTATGCCGCGGCTTATTCGGGCGTTGCAAAACAGTCGCGCGGTGCATACGATACTTTTTATTATTTCACCGTAAAAGCAGGCAGAATCGTCCTCGAATCGCAGGAATATTTACAGGACAGAATTTGGTTCTATGACGTTAAAATCCTTACCGAAACCGATGCAGGTTATGCGGAAGCTTTGCAAGATACCAACAGCTGGATCGGCGATAACGGTACCGTCCTTATCCGCACGGCAGTAGACAGCTTGTACGCGTCGGTAGCGACGGATGAAGACGAAAACGAATACTTCTTCGATTTCGTGATTAAAAACGGCAAGACGATGGGCGCAATCCTGCAAAACGGCGAATTGAAATACACCTACGTTATGGACGAAGTTATCTATAACACGAACAGCACGGCAACCATCAAAGCCACGGACACTGCAAGCGGTAAACTGTATACAGTGACCCTTGATTACAGCAATAGTGACGGTGACGTACTCATTATCGGCGATGAAATCACCGAATAATTGAAATATTTTTCAAAGAAAAACCGCTTAGCGAACCCCTCGCTAAGCGGTTTTTGTTATCCGTTATTGAATCTTTTTTAATAATTAAAGCTTGTCATTAATACACATATATCCATAATCGTGATGAATTTTTCCTACTTCCACAGCAGTAACAATATCTTGTCCATACGCTTCTCTTAAAGAATACACTTTGTCTTGCACATATACGTATATGGTTCCCGTCAACATAAAATAGAAATCATATTCTCCTATCTTAATCGGTTCTATCTGCGGATAATCGTTACATATAACAAAAACGTGTTTTTCTTCATATTGTCCCAAATACCATTGCAATGCAGCTCTTGCAGTTGGTCTTTCTTTTTTAATACGATACGCTTGCTTGATTGCGAGAACCTCTTCGTCCGTCAAAACAAGTGCTTTCATGGCGTTCAGCGTTTCCTCTTTTAATGCGGTTGCATGGGTTTTATCCTCTGCACCCTCAATCGCTTGCTTGCCCTGCTCTGCTTCACGTTCTATCAATACCAAACTGTATTCCAAGTCCATATCACGGATTTCTTGCATATACGTATCTATCGCCTCTACGCCTTTTTCTTTCGTTTCCGCAAGCGTTTCCTCCCTGCTGCTTTCTTCCGTATCGCTACTGCTCGTTATTTCGTTATCGCTTGTAGAACTACTGCCATTATCCGCGCTTGGCGTGCCGCAGGCGGAAAATGCCATACTCACCGTCATAACGACTAACAGTAAAAATGTAAATAAACGTTTGAAATTTTTCATCA
>JAZQGK010000096.1:0-25577 GCA_045539975.1 Candidatus Scatosoma sp.
GTCGGCGCAAGAATTTGCCGTGGGGGATGATGAGGTTGCAGGCGAGGCGGTGGGGGGATTATCCACGGCTTTTCCGCCGTCGGGGAGCAGGGTTTTGAGTAAATCGAACAAACCGAAGGGTTCCATGAAAAAAATCCTCCAAAAATATAAAAATTTTCAAGCAAAAATAGCGAAAAGCAAGGTGTTTTCGATTGCTTTAATTGACAAATTGATATATAATAGAATATGCGTTAATATTGTCGGTAAATGTACGCAAAAGAAAGAAAAAGCTTTTTTTCTTGTTTTGTGACGGCGATTACGCAAAGAAAAAGCAAACTAATTAAGGAGTCCTTAATACCATGGGGAATAAAGGCAAAAAAATAGTAGGTTTTGTAGCGGCAATTACGATGATGGGTGCAACCCTCGCGAGCTGCGGCGACACTTCCTATAAAGGCGACAAACTGCCCGGCTACGTATCCGCGGCGGAAGTCGTTTCCAACGGCGGTTTTGCCGTTAAAAAAGGCGATTTCGTCTATTTCATTAACGGGTCGGAAAACTACACGGCAAGCAACTCCTACGGCGACGTAGTAAAGGGTGCGCTGATGCGTATTTCGACGCAGGACCTTAACAGCGGCGCGTATGACAAAGCGCAGACGGTTGTTCCGTCCTTGTTTGCAACGCCCTCTATCAAGGCAGGCATCTATATCTTTGGGGATTACGTATATTATGCAACGCCTACCACCGATAAAAACTTGGATGGCGAAGTAGAAAATACGTGGATTGAATTTAAACGTGCGAAATTGGACGGTTCGGCTGCTCCTGAAAAGCGTTTCTTCCGTCTTTCGACCAGTTCCAGCGATTCGACGTACGTTACCAACTACCGTTTCGTAACCGACGGCGTGGATAGAAACAGCGACGGCAAGGAAGACGTTTTCTGCCTCTACGAAGCTACCGTTGACGGCGCGAAATATCTTAAATCGTACAACACCGCAACGGGTGACGACGTCGTTTTGGTAAAGGGCGCAAAATCTACGTTCTTCTATGACCAAAAAGAACTCGATAACCCTACCGTGTACTACACGATGGCTGTTCAGTATAACATCGACAGCGCAAACGCAACGACGGCGCAGTACGATCAGCTGTATAAAGTAAGCGCGTCCGCGCGTGCAACAGTCAACAAGACCAACGCTTCCTACACGGTAGAAGGCGGCAGAACGTACGACTTCGATGAAAAATATCTCAAAGAAACCGACGTGGATCTTTCCGATTATGCAAGCTATCCGTATGCAAACCTCGGCACGCTTGTTTTGGACGGTGTAGGCCGTAACTCGTTGGATTCCAGATTCAACGTTGGCGATAAATCGACCAGCGACGAAGTAACCGGTTACAACTACACGATCAGCCGTTACGAAAACGGCGGCGTGTACTTCACGAGAAAGGCTTTGACGACGGCAGGCGCGACGGATAGCAACCTTTACTACCTCGCAGACAAAGACGTCAACAGCGAAAAGACCATCTCCGGTAACCAGTTCGCAGCGGCTGACAGCATCGTAGACCTCGTTTCCAACGAAACGACCAAAGCGTCCGCTTCGGCTCTGTTCGAAATTTCCAAGGAAGGCAAGCACACCTATTTGTATATCGCTGACAACAAGCTTGTAAAAGCAACGCCCGGCGATAAGGGTGTGGCAAATACGATTACGTTGGCTCGTAACCTCTCGGGCGCTACCCTTTTGAAGACGGAAGGCGACTACGTTTACTTCTACGGCACGGGTACGAACGGCAACAACCTTTCCAGAATCAATTATAAGGGCGACGAAAACGCGAACGTAAAAGACGCGTACAACCCCTTGTTTGCGGATAAAGAAGGCTATGAAGAATACCAGACCGTAACGCTTGCGCTTGTGGATTGGACGGATTCTTGGTTTAAACCCGAATTCTTGCCCGAAACTAACGTTGTGTTGTATCCCAACGCTCAATCGTATGGCAACGGTTCCAGCGCGTATAACTATGTATATGCAGCTCGCTTGGATTCCACCGCAAAGATTGAAGAACTCAACGAAAAGTATGAAGCGGTAAGCGATTACTTGGAAGAATACAGCGATAACGCAAATTCGCAGGCGCTTATTAAATTCTTCTTCCGTACCGATTTGACGGTTTCCGAAGAATCCAAGGGCGAATACGATGACGAATTGTTTGCAGAAGTTTCCGAAAAATTCGGCGAAAACGGCTTGACGAAAGAAAAAGACATCATCGGCTTTGTCGGTAAGATGACGGAAAAGGACGCAGAAGCCATCAACGAATCTTGGAACAACTCCTTGTTGAAACCCAAGGCAGAGGAAGAAAAGGAAGAAGGCCTTTCGACGGGCGCTATCATCGCTATCGTGGCTTGCGCAGTAGTCGTTTTGGCGGCAGTTATCACCGTTCCCGTGGTTATGGCGGCGAAGAAGAAAGCTGCAAAGAAGAAGGAAGACGAAGCTACCGTAAACGCTTATAAGCGTAAGAAGATTGACACGACGGACGATAAGAGCATCGACGTTTATGCAGACGACGAACCTACGGAAGAAACAACCGAAGAAACGGTTAAAGAAGCTCCCGCAGAAGAACCTGCTGAGGAAGTTGTAGAAGAAACGACTGAAGAAGCAGTGGAAGAAGCGGTTGAAACGGTGGAAGAACCCGTGGAAGAAACCCCTGCGGAAGAAGCGACCGAAGCTCCTGCGGAAACGAAAGAAAACGAATAATGTGGTCACAAAAGAGCTGTTCTGAAAAGAGAACGGCTCTTTTTTTGAGAAAAATCAAAAAAATTTAAAAAAGTTTATAAAAACTTTGAAAATCCTATAAAAAACAGTTTACAAAATTCTAAAATCTTAATATAATATAGCAAAATCACGGTGAAAACCGATAACGAGGGAAAATCAAGATATGGCAAATTATATCATTTGTCCCAGATGTGAATTGAATTTCATTGACGCGGACGAACAGGAATATTGCGACGTTTGTATCAAAGAGATGAGCGGTGAAAAGACGTTTGCGGACGGCTTTGATCTTGAAGAAAATGGCGAAGAAACGGAAATCTGTCCCGTTTGCGGCGAAAATTACATGCTCCTTGGCGAAAAAATGTGCGAAGAGTGTAAGAAGAAAGTAGACTACGAAGACGAAGTAGAAGACGAAGACGACGAGAAAGAAGACGCGTCTTGGAGAAGCTACTTGGACGACGAGGAAGAAGAAATTGATCTCGGTATTCCCGATTCTGAGTTCGACGAAGAAGAGGAAGAAGAGGAAGAAGAGGAAGAGCATATCGAAGAAGACGATTTCGAATACGTTTCAGCGGACGATTATTACGACATGGACGATGACGATGATGACGACGACGATGACGACGATGATTTCGATTCCTTTGACGATGACGACGCTCCGACGCCTAAATCGGGTGCAAAGAAAAAGAGAAAAGACGATTTCTAATAAAAGACAAAGCGCATACCATAGGGTTGTACCCTGAAGGACAGTTTTATAAAAATACGGCATACCTATTTAGAGGTATGCCGTATTTTCATTTGTGTCCGCAAATGCAGTGCTTGTCAGGAAAATTGACAAGCCATAGATGAACATAAAAAGGAATCCTTTGTGTAAACCTTTTATCAATATGCATACTAATACTTTTCGATAAATTGAAATTTATCGGCCGTTCTTTTTGTAAAGTCTAAAAAAACCTGCTCCAAGAAAAAGAACACTTATGAACAAAAACGATATTAAACATATTAAATGAACATTTCCATTTGAGCATTGCTGCCAAGCGCTAAAATTTACCTGATAGGAGCTGTTATTTGTACCAAACAATTTATCCACAACGCAATTCGTGAAATAATACACAATCGTGCTAAAAGCAATACAAAATCCCGTTTTTAGAAAAGCATCAAAGTGAAGCGCGCAAATGACGGCACAAATGATCGCAGGAATGAAAGCATAGCACGCGATCAATATTGCGGGAACGACGCTGAAGGAATTCCAAATGTGAATATTCAGCAGAAGTAAAATCGTTAAAACGCAAGCCGCTGTAAACGAGATTATAAACTTAAAGCGGGCTGCTTTTGTCCGAGATAAAAAGATAGGCACAAAGACAACCTCATAACCGATCAAAATACCGATACAAGCCGTTAAAAACCAAGATAATCCATTCGTATATACTGCGCAGGCAAATAAAAGCAGACAAATTGAAAGATATGTCGAAACAGAAAAAACAAATAGCTTTTTGGAATTGAAAAAGAAGGTGAAGGTTGGGATAAAGGAGTATGCACAAATCAGCGCGGTCAAAACGATAAAGAACCAGGAGAGAGTATGATTTATGGCAAGGTCGCAAATAAAACAGGTTAAGAGTGCAACCGCATAGGATATGGTCGGAACCCCAAACCAAACTCCGCGGATCACACGGAATTTTCGTGCCTCTCGTTTCATCTTCCTTGTGTCCGTATCGGTTGAGGCAGTAATCAATTCGTGTTCGCTTATATCAAGTACACGGCAAATATCAGTAATCATCGTGATGTCGGGATAGGACACGCCTCGCTCCCATTTGCTCACTGCCCCCTCGGTAACAAACAACAATTCTGCCAAATCTTTTTGTGAATAGTTTTTATCGGTGCGTTTGATTTTTATGAATGAACCGAATGCTTTTTTATCTGTCATGTTTGACCACCTCCTCGCTTTATTATACAGAACTATGTGTTTTCTGTCAATGGACTGTTAAGCCACCCCATATTTTAACGTGATAGCGTCAAAGTCTTATTCTATTATATCACAAAAACCGCAGAAAATCAATCTGCGGTTTCTGTTTTTTAGGCGGTAGGTAAAAACTGTCCTTATGAGTACCGCTCTATTACGGTGTGCGCTTTTTTCTTGATTTTACATCAAGATACGAACAAAGTTCAAAGGTCGTCCGCGTCTTGCACGGGGAGCTCCTTTTTATTTTTAGGCTTGCCGGTGTAGCTGCCGTTCACGTCCGTTTCAGACGGTTCTCCAATCACGGACAATGCCCGTTTGGTGGGGGCAGGTACGCGGTGAGCTGTTTTTTTGCCTTTCATAAAGGTTCTCGTTAATCGTTGTTGCCGCCATGCTGATAGCTATGGCCGCCACAATCTTTGCTCGATTTGTTGCCACAATTTTTGCTGCCGCAGTTCTTGTTCTTTTGATTGTTCTGGTTTTTCTGATTGTTTTGATTTTTCATAGTTTGTTTACTCCTTTTTCTTTAAAAATGAAAAGCAATTCCTCGGGCAGAGCCGAAATTATTGCCGAACGCCCTCAAAAGGCAGGTGCAAATCAACGTAGCCTTGTTCCGCTTTGCAAAGGGGACAAGTTTTCCACGCTTCGGTTGCTACGTGCATATAGCCGCATTCGCTACAAATCCAAAGGATAGGGCTTTCGCTCTTGTACAGAGTGCCGTTGCGCACGCCGTCGTGCAGATATTGAAAGACGATTTTGTGTTGCGCTTCGACTTCTGCAACCATTTTATACAAGGCTGCAATGTCTTCAAATCCCTCTTTTTTCGCGATAGCGGCGAAGGAAGGATAGATTTCTTCCGTTTCGTTGTGCTCGTCCTGTGCGGCGAATTTCAATCCCTCGACCAGCGTACCCATGTGGAACGGATAGCCTGCGTCAAAGCTGATGTTGTCTCTGCTGCCCGTCTTTTCGATAATTTTATTAAAAAATTGCGTTGCGTGCAGCGTTTCGTTCTTCGCGATGGTACGAACAGCGTCCGCCAAAGTCTTCATTTTTTCTTTCATTGCGAGCTTTGCAATCATTTGGTAGCGCATGCCCGCTTGACATTCGCCCGCAAAAGAGCGAGCCAGGTTTTTAAAAGTTTCCGTGTTTTCAAATTGCATAAATTATACTCCGTTTGCTCCCGATGGAGCGCTTTCTGGTTTCAGTATGAGCGGATAAAACCGTTTTATCCCTTTTAAAAATCGGTAAAGTATGGAAAGAACCCATAAAACACTTGCCAAAATCGGCGTCGGGGAGTAAAATAGTATAGTAATGATAAAAGAGAGGAAAAATTATGTTTCATATCGTTCTTGTTGAACCGGAAATCCCTCAAAATGCAGGCAATATCGCGCGTACTTGTGCGGCGACGGGTACGCATTTGCATATGATTCGTCCGTTGGGATTTGAGGTGACGGATAAATATTTAAAGCGTGCTGGGTTGGATTACTGGCATTTGGTAGACATTTCCTATTATGACAGCTTTGCGCAGTTGCAGGAAAAATATCCCGATTCTCGGTTCTTTTACTTTACGACAAAGGGCAGACACCGTCACAGCGACGTGGCGTTTCAGGACGGGGATTTTCTTGTGTTTGGCAAGGAGACTAAGGGTTTGCCCGAAGAACTTTTGATGCAGCATGAAAAGGAATGTTTACGAATTCCGATGTTTGGGGAAGCGCGCTCGTTAAATCTTGGGAACTCGGTTGCCATCGCTTTGTACGAGGCGTTGCGACAGACCGATTATCAAGGTCTTTTGGAGGAGGGCGAGTTGCATCGCCATAAATGGAGCGACGTACAATAAAAAAGATGAAAAGGTAGTATAATTTCATAAAATTCTGTCAATAACTTCCGTGTAGAAAACGCGGAGGTTATTTTTTTATGAAAAACGTTTGCATAATTTTTTTATTGTCAATCATAATAAGTTTAACGGTGCTCGGTTTGGGTGGCTTTGGCTCTCAAAGTCTGCAATATACGCAAAATGGTGAGGGCAGGTACGAGTTGAATCTTTCCTCAAACGCACAAAACAATCCAGCACAAGCGATGAAAAACGGGTATTTGCGTATTCATATCCGCGCGGATTCCAACGACGCGGCGGCGCAGGCGGTGAAATACGTCGTGCGGGATAGGCTGGTGGAATACCTCACTCCCTTGGTAGCGGAATATCACGATAAAAAAGCGGCGATGAACGGAGTGCGCGCACATTTAGCGGAGATAGCGGCGGTTGCAACGGATACTTTGGCGCAAAAAGGGTTCGCTTATGAGGCTACGGCAGAGCTGACGGTGGAGAGTTTTCCCACTCGCGTATACGGTGAATACACTTTGCCGGCCGGGGAATACACGGCATTGATTGTGCGGCTTGGCAGCGGTTTGGGGGATAACTGGTGGTGCGTGGTGTATCCGCCGTTGTGTTTTGCCGCCCCCACGGGTGAGAACGTTATCTATAAAAGCAAAATTTTGGAAATTATTAAGAACTTTCAAAAATGAAGCACCCAGGTGCGCGTTGAAATGAGTGCAAATGGCTTAAAAGGGATAATTGTCGAGTGGGGTTATAGCTCGCCGACTTAGCGGAGTTCACTATTTTTTCTACATACAGGAGGAAATGTAATGAAGAAAACGAAGAAAAGAAGCCTTGTGTTGGCGTTATTGACTTTGACGGCGACGGCGAGCGTGCTTGGCGCGGCAAACGCGGCGGCGAATGACAAGACTGACGAGCTTTTACGCACGGTGGCAACCGCGCAGGCGGAAGATGCGGAAACGGTAGAAGCGGCGGTATTAAAACAGGGCGCAAGTGGCGGCGAGGTGCGAGAAGTGCAACGCCGATTAAAGCTTTGGGGGTATTATAACGGAAGCGTGGACGGCGTGTTTGGCGCAGGCACGCGCAGCGCGGTGATTGCTTTTCAGAAAAAGAACGGCTTGAAAGCGGACGGCGTGGTCGGGAAATCGACGTATAAGGCGCTGGGTATGACAAAATCCTATGAAATTTTGGCAAGCGGCGGTTCGGGTGCGTCGAATACGGCGACGGGCTTGAACGGTTTTTCCAGTTCGGAAGTGTATTTATTAGCGCGGACGATTTACGCGGAGGGCAGAGGCGAACCGTACACGGGTCAGGTTGCCATCGGTGCGGTGGTGCTCAACCGAGTGCGCGATAACCAGTTCCCGAATACTATTTCAGGGGTGGTGTATCAAAAGCATGCCTTTACGGCGGTTTCGGACGGGCAAATCAATCTTACCCCCAACGATACGGCGATGAAAGCGGCTCGGGACGCAATCAACGGCTGGGACCCGACGGGCGGCGCGTTGTATTATTATAACCCTGCCATCGCAACGAGTGCTTGGATCTTCGACAGACAAACGGTAACGGTCATCGGAAAACACGTTTTCGCGATATAACCGCAGGTAATAGAAAGGAGAAAACATGAAAAAAGAAACGCAAAACATTGCAACGAATATGTCCTCCGGGGCAGAAAAAGTAGAGAAAATAGAGAAAAAAGCGGAGAAAACCGCGCCAAAAAGCGGTAAAAGTGCTCCGAAAACGGTAAAAAAGCAAACGACGGCGAAAAAAACTACCGTCCAAGCGGCGAAAGGTGACGCGGCGTTGGGGGATTCCAAAGCCAGTGCAAAGGAGACGATAGACGTAAAGAAAGTCAACGCGCAATCGACCGCGGGTAAGGCGGAGGCGGAGAGCGCGGCGGCAAAGGCGCGCGTGCAGGCGGCTTTGAAAAAGAAAGAGGAAAAGGAACGCAAAAAAGCGGAGCGCGATGAAAAGGCCGCAAGCAAAAAGGCGGAACGGCAAAAGCGCATGGCAGAGAAAAAAGCCGAAATTGAAAAAAGGAATGCCGCAAAGAAAGCTTTGATAGCCAAACGCATAGCGGAAAAGAAAGCGAAAGCCCAAAAACGCGCGGCGGCAAGAAAGGCTTTGGCGGAAAAGAGAGCGGCAGAAAAAGCAGAAAAAGCCGCGCGGAAAAAAGCGCAACACGCGCAGAAAGAAAACGGGCAAAAACGTAGTTCTGCGCGCAATAAAAACCGCAACCGTGACAACCGAAATCATCGTGAAAGACGGGAAAAGGGGTACGGAGGATGGATTGCCGCCGTGGTTACCCTTGGTGTAACGACTTTGGCGCTAGCCGCAACTTCGACGGTGGGTGCGATTGAAATGTCGCGCGCAACGGATGATATGATGACGGCGTACAAGGGTACCATGTACGAGTTGACGGGGATTTTGGAGAACGTGGAAAACGATTTGGACAGAGTACGCGTATCCGATTCCACCGCGCAGCAGAGCCGAATTTTAACTGATTTGTTGGTGCAATCGCGTCTTGCGGAGTTGGATATTGAAAAAATGCCCGTCGCATCGGAAGCGGATAGAAATATCACAAGCTTTGTCAACCGCACGGCATCCATTTGTGAGGCGATGTTGGCAAAATTGCGCAACGGCGGTTCCCTTTCCGAAAAAGACAGGGAAATTTTAGAGGGGCTGTATCAGACGAATTACGCCATTCGCGAAGAGCTTAATCAGTTTATCGGGAAAATGAAAGACGGCGATATTAGCGAATATATCAAGAAAGGCAAAGGCGGCGTTGCCGATATGCTCGACAAGGTGGAAAAGCTCACGTTAGAGGAAAATCGTCCTACGTTTGGGGATATGAAGCCTCGCGACGGAAAGGATATGACCGAGGGCAAGGACGCGAAATCGGGCGGTGAAGAAATGCCGAAAATAAAGGAGATGCCCTCGAAGATAGAAGCGGCGCGCGCCGAAGAGCTTTGTTTGCAATATTTTAAGAGCTATGACGTTGCGGAATATCGCTGCGTGGGCGAAACGGTAACGAAAACGTACGCGGCGTATAACGTGCAGGGGTATGATGAGAACGGTTCGATGCTGTTTGCGGAAATCGACCAGACGAGTGGGAAGCTCGTGCGGTTTGATTACTATGAGGAATGTGCGGACGAAACCTTTGATTTGCAAAATGCAGAGCGCATTGCCGAGGCTTTTTTAGAGGGGCTTGGCTATGAGGATATGGAAATCGTGCGTTGCCGACAAAACGGCACGACGGCGGATTTCACTTTCGTGTACGAGGATGACGGCGTGGCGTATTATCCCGATGAAATTCGCGTCAAGGTTTGCCGTACGCGCGGCGTCGTATCGGGTATGGATGCAAGCAAATATTTGCAAAACCATAGGGACAGGGGCGCGTTGAACGTAAGAATTAGCCTCGCGCAGGCGTATGAAAAACTGTATAAAGGCTTGGACGTAGAAAGCTCGCGTCTAACCGTTGTAAAAACAGCGCGCGGAGAGAGAGCGGCGTATGAAATGCTTTGCGGCTACGGCGAGGATAGATATTTGATTTACCTTGACGCCGCTAACGGTGAGGAAATTTCTATTATCAACGTCAATACCATTCAATAAAAAAACGAACCCTTGTTTTTTGCAGGGGTTCTTTTTATAGGAAAAATCTTTCAAAAATTTTTTTTGTAAAAACTCTTGACAGATACAAATTTATGTGTTATATTATAGCTGTAATCGATATTCAATCTTAATAAAGAGGTTTTATGAAAGAACGGCAGACAAAACAAAAGCAGATTATATACGACGCGTTGGTGACGTTGGACCACCCGACTGCGACGGAGGTTTACGGATACGTACACGATATGCATCCTACCGTTTCACGTGCAACAGTATTTCGTGTTTTGAGCGGATTTGCGTTGAGCGGAAAGGCTTTGGAGCTGCGTGCGGCGGGGAATGAGGTGCGGTATGATTATAACGTTGCGCCGCATTACCACGCGCACTGTTTGTCTTGCGGACGCGTTGCGGACGTATGCGCCACGGGAATGCCCAAGGGCGGTTTAAAAGTGGAAACGGCGGGAGATTTCGTCGTGGAAGGGTACAGCGTGGAATTTTTCGGGCTTTGCAAAAAGTGCAAGGCGGAAGAAGTGCAAGCGTAATCGCGCGGTATGAAGATGCGATTAAATACGAACGAAACACAAAAGAAATACAAAAGAAGAATAGAAGAATACGGGCGCAAAGGGGGGATTTCCCTTTGCGTTTTTGTATGAAAAAATTCAACCGTGGCATACTAACATAGAGGGTGCGTATTCTCGATTTTTATAAATTCGAGGGGGGCAGGTACGCGTTGAAAGGGGGTAAGAATGCTTAGCAGGCGAGAGGCGGAGGTCATGAATGCGGTGTATACGCTGTGTCGGGATAAAAGCGTATGTCTCATTGCGCCGTCCGAGTTATTGTCACTGTTGCCCCACGGTAAAAAATATTCCGAAGAGGGGTTGGAAGCGATATTAAAGGCGCTTGCCATGGACGAGTATTTCGAGTTGCTTTCCTCCGAGCGGAAAGGGGAAAAGATGTACGTTATTTCCATGCGCGCAAACGGGTTTGCGTTCAAGCGTTCTTTTGCGCAGATGCGGCGTGACGCGGCTTTGAAAATCTTTTGGGCGGCGGCATCGGCGGTGGTGGCGTTTCTCGTCGGCTTGGTGCTTAAACGGATATTTTAAAAATATCCGTTTATTTTGTTTACTTTTAGCGAAAAACATGATATAATATGTGAGAAAAGCAAACAAACGTTTGCAAAATCCCTCAAAAGGAGAGAATACAATGGAATTTAAATTACACGCGCCGTATTCGCCTACGGGGGATCAGCCGCAGGCGATAGAAAAACTGACGGAAGGGGTTTTGGACGGTATCCGCACGCAGGTTTTGGTGGGGGTAACGGGCAGCGGTAAGACTTTCACGATGGCAAACGTCATCAAAAACGTCAACCGCCCGACGCTTGTCATCGCGCATAACAAAACGCTTGCTGCGCAGCTTTGTAATGAGTTTCGGGAATTTTTTCCGGAAAACCGCGTGGAATATTTCGTATCCTATTACGATTATTATCAGCCGGAAAGCTACATTCCGTCCACGGACACTTACATTGAAAAAGATTTGAGCATGAACGACGAGATTGACAAGCTGCGCAACAGCGCAACGGGGTCTTTGATGGAACGAAAAGACGTTATCGTTGTGGCTTCGGTGTCCTGCATTTACGGGTTGGGCGCGCCGGAGGAGTATTTCCGTTTGTCGCTGTCGTTGCGCCCGGGTATGGAATGGGAACGCAACGAGCTGATGCGGAAGCTGATAGAATTGCAGTATGCCCGAAACGATACCGATTTCAAACGTTCGACGTTCCGTGTTCGCGGAGATTCTTTGGAAATTTTCCCGGCGTCTAATTCCGAAGTGGCGATTCGTTTGGAGTTTTTCGGGGACGAGATTGAAAAAATTTATGAAGTGGAGGCTTTGACGGGCAATCGGTTGAACGAGCTGTCGCACGTGGCGATTTTCCCTGCCAGTCAGTACGCCGTCGGCACGGAAAAATTAAAGAGGGCTTTGTCCATGATTGAAGAGGATTTGCGCGGAGAGGTACGTGCGTTTGAAGAAGACGGGAAGATTTTAGAGGCGCAACGGTTAAAACAGCGCACTGAACACGATTTGGAAATGATGCGCGAAATCGGGTATTGCAGCGGTATTGAAAATTACAGTCGGTATTTCGACGGCAGAAAGCCAGGGCAACCCTCTTTCACTTTGCTGGATTATTTCCCCTCGGGTGAATTTTTGGTATTCATCGACGAAAGCCACATGACGATTCCGCAAATCCGAGCGATGTATCACGGCGACTTATCGCGAAAGAAAAACCTCGTGGAATACGGCTTCCGCATGAACGCGGCGTTTGACAACCGGCCCTTGACGTTTGCGGAGTTCGACGCGCGCGTGCCGCAGATGATTTGCGTTTCCGCAACGCCTGCCCCGTACGAGTTAGAACAATCGGGGCAAAACGTGGAACAGCTTATCCGTCCGACGGGACTTTTAGACCCGAAAATCACCGTAAAACCCACCAAGGGTCAAATCGACGACTTGCTTTCGGAGATACGCACGGTTGTCGCCGACGGTGGCAGAGTTCTCATCACCACGCTGACCAAGCGCATGGCGGAGGAGTTGACCGATTATTTAAAAGAACATTCCGTAAAAGTGAAATACATGCACAGCGACATCGACACTTTGGAGCGAATCGACATCGTGAACGGCCTGCGTTTGGGGGAATTTGACGTGCTTTGCGGTATCAACCTGCTGCGCGAGGGTTTGGACTTGCCCGAAGTGAAGCTGGTGGCGATTTTGGACGCAGACAAAGAGGGCTTTTTGCGCAGCGATACGGCTTTGATTCAGACAATCGGCAGAGCCGCACGAAACAGCGAGGGGCGCGTGGTTATGTATGCCGACGCGATGACGGACAGCATGAAACGAGCCATCGGGGAAACCGATCGCAGGCGCGGTATCCAAGACGAATACAACAAAGCGCACGGCATTGTGCCGAAAACGATTATTAAGGAAGTTAAATCCACGCTCAATATCACCAAGAAAAAGACGGACGACGATATCAAGATGCAGGATATTCCGGATGAGATTGAGAAATTGAAAGCTTTGATGAAAGTGGCGAGCGGTCAGCTTGACTTTGAACGCGCCATTGAAATCCGCGACAAGATTGCAGAACTGAAAATGCGCTTGCGCAAGGCAGGAAAATAACGCCGTAAAAGGTTTCAGCTACCGTATTATCGGGTTTATCGGTTGGATTAAATGGATAAAATAGAGAAAACAGCCCAAAAAAGCAAAAGGTAAAAGTGAAAATGGGCATACCAGGTACGCAACGAAGGTAAAAATATGCAAGAAAATATCGTAATCAAAGGTGCAAAAGAAAACAACTTAAAAAACATAGACGTCACCATTCCCCGTAACCAACTGACGGTTTTTACGGGGCTTTCGGGGAGCGGTAAATCCACTTTGGCATTCGATACTATCTTTGCCGAGGGGCAGAGACGGTACGTCGAAAGTTTATCATCCTACGCCAGGCAGTTTTTAGGGCAGATGGAAAAACCCGACGTCGAGAGCATCGACGGGCTTTCGCCGGCAATTTCTATCGACCAAAAAACGACGTCGCGCAATCCCCGTTCCACAGTGGGTACGGTTACGGAAATTTACGATTATTTCCGTCTGCTTTTCGCGCGAATCGGCGTTCCGCACTGTCCCAAGTGCGGCAGGGAAATCCGCCGTCAGACGGTTGACGAAATCTGCGATAAGGTAATGTCGATGCCGGAGGGCAGCAAAATCCTTATCAATGCCCCCGTTATCCGTGGTAGAAAAGGGGAATACGTCAGAGAGCTCCAAGGCTTTAAAAAGAGCGGTTACGGCAGAGTAAAAATCGACGGTATCGTGTACGATTTGCAAGAGGAAATCAAATTAGAAAAAAATATCCGCCACGACATTTCCGTGGTGGTGGACAGACTGATTGTCAAGCCCACCGTGCAAAAACGTTTGACGGACAGCTTGGAAACGGCGTTGAAGCTCGCCGACGGGTTGGTTATCATCGACCATGACGGACAAGAGGAGCTATATTCGGTCAACTACGCTTGTCCCGATTGCGGTATTTCTTTGGAAGAAATCGAACCGAGAATGTTCTCGTTTAATACCGTGTACGGGGCTTGCCCTACCTGCTCTGGGTTGGGCTTTAAACAGTTTGTAGACCCCGATTTGATTTGTCCCGATAAAACGAAAACGTTGCGCGAGGGAGCGATGAAAGTAACGGGTTGGAATTTGGGTTCGGGCTCGATGGCATTGATGGAGCTTTCCGCGCTCGCGAAAGTGTACCATTTCTCCTTAGACGTCCCCGTCAAGGACTTGCCCGAGGGAATTTATGATATTTTGATGTACGGCGCGGACGAACAAGTGGACATGCATTACCAAACCCGTTCGTTTTCGGGCAGTTTTAAAAAGACGTGGGAGGGCTACGTCAACAATTTACAGCGACGCTACGGTACGACCAGCTCCGACGGCGTCAAACACGACATCGAACGCCTGATGCACAGCGCACCCTGCGACGGTTGCCACGGCAAACGTTTGAAAAAAGAGGCGCTTTCCGTGTACGTCGGCGGAAAAAATATCTGGGAAGTCTGCGAAATGTCCGTAGATACCCTCTGCGATTTCATGGACGAGCTGTTGACAAAGCTCACCCCGACCGAACACTTGATTGCCGACGCTATCATCAAAGAAATCAACAGCCGTTTGGGCTTTTTGCGGAACGTGGGTTTGGACTATCTCACGCTCACGCGGACGGCGGTCACGCTTTCGGGGGGTGAAAGCCAGCGTATCCGTTTGGCAACGCAGATAGGCAGCGCATTGACGGGGGTCTTGTATATCCTCGACGAGCCGAGCATCGGTTTGCACCAGCGCGACAATGAAAAATTACTCAATTCCTTAAAGGGCTTGCGCGATTTGGGGAATACTTTGATTGTGGTAGAGCACGACGAAGACACGATGCGCGCGGCGGATTATATCGTGGATATAGGCCCGAAAGCAGGGGTACACGGCGGCCAAGTCGTCGCGTGCGGCACGCAGGAAGATATTATGAACACGCCCGAATCGATTACGGGCGATTACCTCGCCGGCAGACGCAAGATAGAAACGCCTGCGGTGCGCAAACAGCCCGGCGATAAATGGTTAAAGCTGTACGGCTGTAAACAAAACAACTTAAAAAATATCGACGTCAAAGTCCCCGTTGGCTTGATTACGGCGGTGACGGGGGTTTCGGGGAGCGGTAAATCCAGCTTTGTCAACGAAATCGTGTACCCGTTGCTCGCCAACACGCACAACGGCGCGAAACACAAGCTCGGCAATTACGAAAAGGCAGAGGGCGTGGAGTATTTTGACAAAGTTATCGACATCGACCAGTCGCCCATCGGGCGTACGCCGAGAAGCAACCCTGCCACGTATACGGGTGTATTCAACGCCATTCGCGATTTGTTTGCCATGACCCCCGACGCCAAGGAAAGAGGGTATAAATCGGGTAGATTTTCCTTTAATATCTCGGGCGGCAGATGCGAACATTGCTTTGGCGACGGTATTATAAAGATAGAAATGCATTTCTTGCCCGACATCTTCGTGCCTTGTGAGGTGTGCGGCGGAAAACGGTACAACCGCGAAACCTTGGAAGTAAAATACAAGGGCAAGAGCATCTCCGACGTGTTGGATATGACGGTGGAAGAAGCTTGCGAATTTTTCGCGCCCGTGCCGTCCATTTATAATAAAATCCGCACCTTGAACGAGGTGGGCTTGGGGTATATCAAACTGGGGCAGAGCTCGACTACGCTTTCAGGCGGCGAGGCGCAACGCGTTAAGCTCGCCACCGAGCTTTCCAAACGTTCGACGGGAAAGACGTTGTATATTTTGGACGAACCGACGACGGGTTTGCATAGCTATGACGTAGATAAGCTTATCAAAATCATGTTAAAGCTGCGCGAGGGCGGGAATACCGTTTTGATTATCGAACACAATTTAGACGTCATCAAGATTGCCGATTATATCGTGGATTTGGGCCCGGAAGGGGGTAACGGCGGCGGTGAAATCGTGTGTGAGGGCACGCCCGAAGAGGTCGCAAAAGTACCAAACAGTTATACCGGACAGTTCTTAAAGAAAATTTTATAAAACACTTGACAATCAAAAATTGCCGTGCTATAATTATCTTAATATTTTATTTGGAGGACTTCTGTTATGAAGAAATTTTTAGCAGTACTTATGGCTTTGACGGCAATTTTCTGTTTCGCTGGTTGTGAAGACGGCAAATGCGACGAATGCAATAGAAAGGCAGACGATGTAAAGGTATATGAAGACCTTGACAATCAAGAACTTTGCCCTACTTGTGCGATTAAAGCAGGCTTGGACAAATTAGGCAAATAATTAACACAACAAAGAAAAAACGGACGTAACGAAAGGTTGCGTCCGCTTTTTTTATCATTAAAAATAAGGAAAAACAAACCCCGCAGGCGAGCCGCCTACGGGGTTTTATCATTAAAATTCGATTTTTTCTTCGATATATTTGATGGCTTCGTCCACGGAAACGCGGATTTGTTCCATCGTATCGCGGTCGCGCACGGTAACCGTGCCGTTTTCCAACGTATCAAAGTCAACCGTTACGCAGAACGGCGTACCGATTTCGTCCTGACGGCGGTAACGTTTCCCGATAGAACCCGTCACGTCATAGGTCGCAGGGAATTTCTTCAACATCTTCGCATAGATTTCATCCGCTTTTTCGGACAAGTTCTTTTGCAAAGGCAATACCGCGCATTTGTAGGGCGCAAGGAAAGGATGCAATCTCAAAACCGTACGCACGTCGTTCTTTTCCGCGTCCACGATTTCTTCATCGTAAGCGTCCGTCAAGAACGCAAGCACGACGCGGTCTGCACCCAACGAGGGTTCGACAACGTAAGGCACGTATCTTTCGTTGGTTACGGGGTCTAAATACGTAATAGGCTTTCCGCATTCTTTCGCGTGCTGGCTCAAATCGTAATCCGTTCTGTCTGCGATACCCCAAAGCTCGCCCCAACCGAACGCGAATTTGTATTCAAAGTCCGTCGTTGCCTTGGAATAGAAGCAAAGCTCTTCGGGGTCGTGGTCGCGCAGGTGCAGGTTTTCCTCTTTCATGCCAAGGGAAAGCAACCAGTTTTTGCAATAGTCTTTCCAGTATGCAAACCATTCAAGGTCGGTGCCGGGTTTACAGAAGAATTCCAGCTCCATTTGTTCAAATTCACGGGTACGGAACGTGAAGTTACCGGGCGTGATTTCGTTACGGAAAGATTTACCGATTTGACCGATACCGAAAGGTACGCGCATACGCGTGGAACGCTGTACGTTTTCAAAGTTCACAAAAATACCCTGCGCCGTTTCCGGACGGAGATAAACGGTATTCGCGCTGTCCTCGGTAACGCCTTGGAACGTTTTGAACATCAAATTGAATTTACGAATGGACGTGAAGTTCGAGTTTCCGCAAACGGGGCAAACGATTTTATGCTCGGTGATAAAAGCTTCCAAAGCGTCGTTGTCCATGGCTTCTACTTTGACATCCAAACCCTTTTTTGCCACGTAATTTTCCACGAGGTTATCCGCGCGGTGGCGTGCTTTACAGCTCTTACAGTCCATAAGAGGGTCGGAGAAACCGCCCAAATGCCCGGACGCCTGCCAGGTGCGCGTGTTCATGAGAATCGCGCAGTCAACGCCCGTGTTATAAGGGTTTTCCTGAATGAATTTTTTCCACCAAGCTTTCTTGACGTTGTTTTTCAGTTCCACACCCAAAGGGCCGTAGTCCCAAGTATTCGCCAAACCGCCGTAAATTTCACTGCCGGGGAAAATAAAACCTCTGTTTTTGCAAAGGGAAACGAGTTTTTCCATCGTTACCGCTCTTTTTTCTGCCATAAGAGTATCTCCTTTATGTCTCTACAAAATTTATATGCGTATATTATACAATGTTTTTGACTTTTAAGTCAAATCTTTGGGGCTTAGATTTTCAATTTTTTGAAAAGGAAAGGCACAAGCAGCGTCGCTACCGTAATCGTGAGGAAATATTTCACGAACTTCCAAGCCCACTTTTCCAAAAACGCAAAGGGCAGGAAAGAAAAGCCCCCGAATACGATGCCCACGCAAACGATGCCTATCAAAGCTCTAAACACACGGTTTTTTACGCCTTTCGCGTCCTCGAAACCGATAAATTTATTTTCCAAAGGCAGACAGATAGCCGACGCGATAGAACATGCGCAAAGCTCTATCATGCTCTTGGACGGGAAGAGGAAAGAAAGCAGGATAGACAGCAGGGCGAACCCGGCAAAGACGTAGTATTTCTTGCTTTCGAATTTTTGATAGACGAACTCCCAAACGACGGCGAAAAGGATACCGAGGGTAGCGCCGGCGAGGACGTCGGTGGGCCAGTGCACGCCGAAATACAATCGGGAGAGCATGACGCCGACGGTGAGGACGGGGAAAAGAATCCACGCCCAGAGCTTTTTATAGCGGAATGCGCCGGTGAAGAAGAGTCCTGCGCCCATTTGCGAGTGACCGCTTGGAAAGGATTCGTACGGGGCGAGTTCGGTAGTGGAGATGAGCGGATTGTCGATATCCAAACGATGAACGTTGCCGTTTACGTACGGACGGGCTCTGCCGACGGCGGATTTGATACCGCTGTTGACGGACATGGAAGAGAAGGTGACAAGCACCAGTCTTTCGCCCAGTTTTTTCTCGTAAATCCAGTAGATAAGACAAATGAGGACGACGAGAAAGAGTGTTTCGCCGAAAAGCGAGAACAGAATGGAGAGGAAAGTGCAAAAACCGCACCGTAAAGTTTCAAAAAATTGTAAAATTGTAGTTTCCATAAATCGATTATACCATAAATTTCAAAAAAAGAAAGAAAAAATCAAAAAAATTCTGAAAAAACGGAAAGAATCTTTTGAATTTGGGAAAATATGTGCTATAATTAGGTAAATAAAATTTACAAAGCGAGGAACTGTATGCTTTCTGATATTGAAATTGCGGAATCTGCCGAACTTATCGACATACGGGAAGTGGCTAAAAAGTTGTCCTTGACGGAGAACGAATTAGAGCTTTACGGTAAGTACAAAGCAAAGATTTCCCTGCCTGCGAACGCACAGAGAAAAGCCAAGCTGATTTTGGTAACGGCAATCAATCCCACCGCTTCGGGCGAGGGGAAAACGACGGTATCGATCGGGCTTGCAGACGGGTTGTCCAAAATCGGTAAAAAAGCTTGCCTTGCCTTGCGCGAACCCTCGTTGGGGCCGGTATTCGGTATCAAGGGCGGCGCTGCGGGCGGCGGATATGCGCAGGTCGTACCCATGGCGGATATCAATTTGCATTTCACGGGCGATTTGCACGCGATTACGGCGGCGAACAACCTCTTGTGCGCGTTGATGGATAACCATATTTTCCGCGGCAACGAGTTGAAAATTGATACCAACAATATCTATTTTCACCGTTGTATGGATATGAATGAAAGACAGCTTATCAATATCACGATCGGCGGCAAGGGCAGAGGGGTGGAACGTGAGGACCACTTCGATATCACGGCGGCGAGCGAGATTATGGCGGTTCTTTGTTTGGCGACGGATATTGACGATTTGAAAAAGCGCTTGGGCAATATCATCGTGGGCTTGAACACGGACGGCGATTACGTTCGCGCAAAGGATATTCCCGGTGCGGTTGGGTCAATGGCGGTGCTTTTGAAAGAAGCAATGAAACCGAACCTTGTTCAAACCCTCGAACATACGCCGGCTATTATTCACGGCGGCCCGTTTGCGAATATTGCGCACGGCTGCAACAGCGTGCAGGCGACGTACGCGGCGATGAGCCTTGCGGACTACGCGGTAACGGAAGCCGGGTTCGGGGCGGACCTTGGCGCGGAGAAGTTTTTGGATACCAAGTGCCGTGCGGCTGGCATCGAGCCGAACTGCGTGGTGATCGTGGCGACGGTGAAAGCTTTGAAACTGCACGGCGGCGCGGAAAAGACTAGCCTTGCGGAAGAGAATCTTGAAGCTTTGCAAAAAGGTATGCCCAACCTCTTAAAGCATATTGAAAACATTAAAAACGTATACAAAAAACCCGTTGTTGTGGCGATGAACCGATTCTTCACCGATACGCAAGCGGAAACCGATTTTGTCATCGAAACGGTGAAAAAAGCCGGCTCGGTTGCGGTGTTCACCGACGTGTTCTTAAAGGGCGGCGACGGCGGTAAAGAGCTTGCCGAAGAGGTAGTAAAAGCTTGCGAAATCCCGTCCAAGCTTTGTCATCCCTACGAATTAAACGAAGGGGTTTGCGAAAAGATAGAAAACGTAGCGAAGAAGATTTACGGAGCGGACGGCGTAGATTTCTCGGATGAGGCGTTGGAAAAAATTAAGACGATTGAGGAAAAGGGCTGCGGAGATTTGCCCGTTATCATCGCCAAAACGCAGTATTCCCTTTCCGATAACGCAGAACTTTTAGGCAGGCCCGAGGGCTTCCGCGTGACGGTACGCGATATCGTATTAAAAGGCGGCGCAGGCTTTATCGTAGCGATTGCAGGAAAAATTATGCTGATGCCTGGTTTGGGCGCGCATCCTGCGGCGGAAAAAATTGACCTTCTTTCCGACGGTACGATTGTAGGATTGTCTTAAAAAATTAGGCTACCAGGTACGCGTTGAATAAAAAACGGGGCTACCAGGTACGCGTTGAAACTTGAAATAAATTTATAGAGAAAGAGTGAAAAATATGAAAACGATTGAAGCGACTAACTTTATTGAACAAATCATCAACGACGATATCGAAAGCGGGAAGATTTCGGCGGTACAGACCCGATTTCCTCCCGAACCCAACGGGTATTTGCATATTGGACATATCAAGAGCATGCTTGTCAACTTCGGTACGGCGAACAAGTACGAGGGCAAGTGCAATTTGTTCTTTGACGACACTAACCCGTCCAAGGAAAAGACGGAGTTCGTCGACGCTATCCGCAAAGATATCGAATGGGTCGGCTATAAGTGGGCGAAAGAAGTGTACGCGTCCGACTTTTTCCAAATCATCTACGATTACGCGGAAAAATTGATTATGGACGGTAAGGCGTTCGTTTGCGACCTTTCCCCCGAAGAAATTTCCGCAACGCGCGGTACGCTTACCGAGGGCGGTAAAGAAAGTCCGTACAGAAACCGCAGCGTGGAAGAAAACTTGCAGCTTTTCCGTGAAATGAAAGAGGGAAAATACCCCGACGGAAGCAAGTGTTTGCGCGCGAAAATCGATATGTCGTCTCCGAATATGAACATGCGCGACCCCGTTATTTACCGTATTTTGCGCTCGACGCATCACCGTACGGGCGATGCTTGGTGCATCTATCCCATGTACGACTACGCGCACCCCATTTGCGACTATTTGCAGGGCGTTACGCACTCTCTTTGCACCCTTGAATTTGAAGACCACAGACCTTTGTACGACTGGGTAGGCATCAATCTTGGGTTTGCACCCAAGCCCCGTCAAATCGAGTTCGCAAGACTGGCGGTTACCAACACCGTTATGTCCAAGCGTTACTTGAAAAAACTGGTGGAAGAGGGGCACGTGCACGGTTGGGACGACCCTCGTATGCCGACGGTGGCAGGCTTACGCAACCGCGGTGTTCCCCCTGCTGCAGTGCTTGATTTCTGTACCAAAATCGGTATTGTAAAAGCCAACTCCGAATGCCAGCTTTCCTATTTGGAAGCTTGTATTCGTGACAACCTTAACGAAAATGCAGAACGCGCGATGGCGGTTCTCGACCCTCTGAAAGTGACCATCACCAACTACGAGGGCGAAGAAACGTTGGAAACGGCGTTGCATCCTTTGAAACCCGAACTCGGCACGAGAAAAGTAGCGTTCTCGTCCGTTGTGTACATTGACAGAGCGGACTTTGCGCAAGTGCCGCCGCCCAAGTATCAAAGACTCAAACCCGACGGATACGTGCGTTTGAAGAACGCGTATATCATTCATTGTGATGAAGTTATCACGGACGCCGAGGGGAACGTAACGGAGCTGAAATGTTCGTATATCCCTGAAAGCCGTTCGTCCAACGACACCAGCGGTATAAAGGTAAAAGGCACGATTCAGTGGGTAGACGGTAAGACGGGCGTGGACGCGGAAATCCGTAAATACGGCGTTCTTTTGAAAGACGCGGAATACGCAGGACAGGATTTCGGCGAACGCATGAACCTCGACAGCGAGCACATTTTCCACGGCAAAGCAGAACCCTATCTTGCGGAAAGCGAAGACGGTAAAGCCTTCCAGTTGATGCGTGTAGGGTATTACAAAAAATGCGTGGACGAAAACGGCAAGCTTGTTTTGTCCGAAATCGTATCCCTGAAAGACAACTTCAACAAATAAAATAAAAACAGTATACACCAAAGGTCTTGTCGGCTTTTGGTGTATTTTTTGTGTTTTTTATGCATTTTTATTGTTTTTTTATGCATTTTTATTGTTTTTTTGTGCCTTTTTGCAGGGGGGTATTGACAAAGTAAAGAAAGGTATAGTATACTTTCGTAGCCATAATTTATCTTTTTGAGTAAATGTTGAGTGTAAAATTTCACCGATGGTGAACAAAGTCGCTTGGTGAAAATAAAAAAACAAGGAGACCAATGCATGAAAAAGGGGAAAAAGATATGGCTTTCCGTTGCATTATGTATGGCTAAGGTATTTACGCGATGAGTATAGCAGGAATTCAATCGATGGCAAGTGATAAGAACAAGGACTCGTTTGCGCCTACGATTTCCGCAGTGCCGTCTAAGGCAGGGGAAGTGAGGTTGTTAGAGGGGGATTTTTTGGAATTTGCCTCTGATTACGAGCTGCACAAATCGGCGGGGTATTTGCCCGAGGGGTATCCAACCGGATATTCTCCCGATGGGAAGCAGCGCGAGGACGATTATGCGCCCAAGGCGGTAACCCTCTCTTGGCAGAGCAAGAAAAACGCACAGTATTACACGGTGAAACTTGCGACGAAAAGGGATTTATCAGACGTCGTCAGTTTTGTAACGCTGGACGCGTCGTTAGAACTTCCCGATTTGTATGCAGGAACGTCCTATTATTATCAAATCATCGCGCAGTTTGCCGACAAAACGGTGAAATCGCGGATATTTAACTTCAAAACGGCAAATTTAATCCGCACGATTGCTTTGGAGGGCGTTTCCAACACGCGCGACGCAGGCGGATATTATACGGTGGACGGAAAACGCATTCGCCAAGGCATGGTGTATCGCGGCGGTAAATTAGAGGGCATCACGGCGGAAGCCAAAGAAAAAGCCTTGAAAGTATACGGTTTTAAAACAGATTTGGATTTGCGTGCGGAAACGACAACCTCTCCGCTTGGCAATACGGTCAACTTTGTCAACGTCAGCGGTCCTTATTACGTGGGCAGCACGGGGATTAACTCTACGCAGGACAGCAGCAAAGGCCCTTGGAAAGGCACGTATAAAGACGCGCTGATTAAAGAAATTAAGACGTTTGCAAAACCGGAAAATTATCCCATTTACGTGCATTGTTCGCTCGGCAGAGACAGAACGGGTACGATTATCTTCCTTATCAACGCGCTCTGCGGCGTCGGGGAAATGGATTTGTATATGGATTACGAAGCGTCCTTCTTCTCGACGGTGGGCTGTTTGGACGGGCAAACCCCCAACAACATGGTCAGCGGTGCATTTTCGGGCTTAATGACGTACATGAAGAATTACGGGGACGGTACTCTGTCGAAAAACACAGAAAAATTTATGTTGGATTTGGGAATTACGCAGGCGGAAATCGATTCCATTCGCTCTACTTTGCTTGAAGAGGTGGAATGATATGAAAAAGAACTCTCTTAAAAACATCTTGACGGGTTTTGCGGTATTGCTTTGCGCGGATATTGTGACGATGAGAAAGGGTAAAAAAGAATAATTATCCCCAAACAACAATTATATAATAAATATTGCTTTATCGGCATCACCCTACCGCCCATGGAAAAACTCCAAAGGGCGGTAATTTTTTTGCAATTTTTTCTTAAAAACAAAGAAACGTACCAAAAATGGGACGTTAAGTTGGTTATGATTGTATTGTAAAAATTTATAAGAGGTGTTATATGACGAACGTATCAAAAGAAGAACAAGCAACTTTGGAAGAAATTGAAAAAGATTTTGAACCGGTTATCGGCTACAAGGCGATTAAAAAAGAGTTGATTAGAATTTGCGATATTATGAGAAACCGCGAATTTTATTCCAAACTCGGGGTGCAAGTGCCGAACGGTTTGTTGCTGAGCGGCGATCCCGGTCTTGGCAAAACGCTGATGGCAAACTGTTTTATCAAGGCGAGCGGCAGAAAGGCGTTCATTTGCCGAAAGGACAAACCCGACGGGGATTTCGTCAACCATATCAAAAAAATTTTTGAAGAGGCGGTAAAGGCGGCTCCGTCCATCGTGTTCTTGGATGATATGGATAAGTTTGCCAACGGGGACACGTACCACAAAAACAGTGAGGAATACGTCACCATTCAATCCTGCATCGACGACGTAAAGGGCAAGGAAGTTTTTGTGCTGTCCACAATCAACGACAGTGATGCCATTCCGCAGTCTTTGCTTCGGGCAGGCAGATTTGACAACCGAATTAGCGTGGAAGCCCCCAAGGGTGTGGACGCGGAAAAAATCGTGGATTTCTATATTAAGAAAAAGAATTTTGTTTCGAAAGTAGACGTGAAGACGATTACAAGACTGTTAAACGGCGCTTCTTGTGCAGAGCTGGAAACGGTCATCAACGAGGCGGGGATGTACGCAGGCTTCCACAGAAAAGAAAAGATTGAAATGGACGATATCGTGCGTGCGTGTTTGCGAATCATTCACAATGCGCCTGAAAGAGAACAAGCCTATTCCCCCGAAGCGTTAAAGCGTATTGCCGTCCACGAGGCAGGGCACGCGGTCGTTGCGGAAGTTTTGGCGGCAGGTTCCGTCAATTTCGTGTCCGTGCGCTCGCACAGCGACTCTGCCGGCGGTTTCACGAATCTGTATCAACCCGAGGAATACTGGGTGAAAAAGGAACACATGGAAAACCGCGTCACCAGTATTTTGGCTGGAAAAGCGGCGACAGAAATTTGTTTTGGCGAGACGGACGTGGGAGCGAACAACGACCTTCATCGAGCGTTTGATATCGTCGAAAGATTTGTGGATAATTACTGTTCGACCTCTTTTGATAGATGGATTCACGATAACTCGCACTCGGGCGGCGCGTCGGAGAGAAGGGATATGCAAATGGCGTTTGAAATGGAGCATTTGTATCAAAGAGCGAAGAAAATTTTGATTGACAACCGCGAATTTTTGGATAAAGTGGCAACGGCGCTCACCAACAAGGACATTTTGACCGGCATAGACGTTCAGGCGATTAAGGCTACGTGTAAGGCGATTGCCTAATTTTGCAACAGTACAAAATCCATAGCGATAAAAAGAGGGCAGGTATGCGTTCAACGCATACCT
>JAZQGK010000097.1:0-2666 GCA_045539975.1 Candidatus Scatosoma sp.
ATAACCTCCTAAACCATCTATACTAGCGACATAACCACTAATAATATGATTAAGAATGCAAAATTGAACAATGAAAATTCAAGAATATACTTTCCTGTCTTACCAGGGTTGTTCTTTACATATTCGCGGAAGGTAATCAAGCTGGCAAGAGAGGCAATCAAAGTCCCCACGCCGCCAATATTAACACCGACCAACAAATCCGCATAATTCGTCGTGAACTGCGAAAGTAAAATTGCCGAAGGTACGTTACTGATGCATTGACAGGACAACGCACTAACAAGCAACGTGTTCTTGTTCAACAGTTTGGAGAACAACTCTCGCACGGCTTCGATTCGTGCCATGTTCCCTGCAAACACAAAGAAAAATACGAAGGTGAATAACAGACCGTAATCGACTTTTAACAGAGCTTTTCTATCCAATATCAATAAGGAAACGAAAATAACCGCTAAACCGATTAAATAATGAAGGACTCTGAAGACGATGATAATGGCTAACGCAAACAAAATCAAATAAATGATTGTTCTCTTTGCGTTTAATTTCACCTCTTCGCCTGTGAACACCAACGGTTCTTTCTTGACGAAAATAAAACAGCACAAAGTAATCAGCGACACCGACAACGCAAACGGCAATAACATAATCCCCATAAACTCCAACGTTGGAATATTATAAAAGGAATATATATATAAGTTTTGCGGATTACCGAACGGCGTCAGCATTCCCCCTAAATTTGCCGCAATATTTTGCATAATAAAGGTGAACGCCATGTACTTCTTTTGATTTGTCGTTGTCAACACGAAAAATCCCAGCGGCAAAAAGGTAAGCAGCGCCATATCGTTTGCGATTAACATCGAACCGATAAACGTGATATATACCAAAGCCAAAATGCTGGTTCTCGCCGTTTTGAACACTTGCACGATTTTCTGCGCTAATATGTAGAAAAATCTAATATTTTTTAATGCGCAGACAACCGCCAAGGTACAAAATAGACAAGTCAACGTTTTATAGTCGAAATACTTTAAATATGCTTTATCGGGCGGTATGATGAAGCAAGTAATTATCGCGGCAATCAATGCTATGAACATGACTGCATTTTTCTTGATAATCGCCCAAACCGAGCTCATAAAACTCGCTTTTTTAACTTCTTGACTTTCCATAATTTATTACCGCTTTATGCGTTTTCGTATTCTCCAATAGGTGCGTATTTAATTCTATTACGGATGCAATATTTCTGAATTTCAGAATCGTCTTCGCAATATACAACCATATCCGACGAGCAACCGTCAAACAAGCCCCAGCCCAAATCTTTTACCGATGCGGGAATCATGATTTTTTCCAAACCATCGCAGCCTCTAAACGCGCAGTCGTCAATCTTTTCTACGCTGTCGGGAATCATAAGTTTGTCGAGCTTTTTACAGTTGCTGAACGCGCCTTCACCGATTTCTCTTACGCTGTCGGGTACGGAGATACGAGTAAGCGTCTTACATTCGCTAAACGTCCAGTCGCTAATGCAGGTAACGCTATCGGGAACGTCGTATTGAATTTCGCTTGCACTTGCAGGGTATGCAATAATCATCGACTTGCTCTTATTGAACAATACGTGTTCTTTCCCGTCACGCTTATTCGGCTCGGATTTATAATATCTGTTTTTGGGGTCTACCACCATCGATTTCAACGAGCTGCAACCTCTGAACAAGTCCGTCGAAAGATAGGTTACGCTTGCAGGAATATACGCTTGCGTAAGCGACTTACAGTTCTTGAACGCCGCTTTACCGATTTTCTTCAACCCGTCAGGCAACGTCACTTTCTTCAAGCCCGTACAGCCGTTGAATACCATGTCGTCGATTTTAATAACGTTTTTAGGCAACTCCACAACTTCCAAGGAAATACAATCGCCAAACGCATTTTCACCGATAACCGTCAAGCCGCTCGGCAACTTAAGGTCTTTTAGTTTCTTACAGCCGCTGAAAACGCTTGCGTAAATTTCGGCAAGTTCGTCGGGGAGTTCTACGTCATGCAATTCGGGACAGTTTTCAAACGCTCTTTCACCGATTCTTACAACGCCGTTCTTAATCGACAAATGCCGTAAATTAATACAGTCTCTAAACGCGCTGTCGCCGATGTAATACGTTCTTTCAGGGAAATCGATTGCTTGCAAATTGGTACAAGATCTGAATGCTTCTGCTTCTACTCTTTCCAAGCTTTCAGGCAAGAAAATTTCCTTGAACTGCGCACGGTATCTGAACGCGCCTTCGCAAATGATTTTTACGCCCTTGGGCACTTCGATTGTCTTACCATTGTCTTCGCATTTTTCAAGTTTTTCTTCGTCCTTGCTGATCGTCAATCTGTCCATTGCTTCTGCAGGAAGGTCTCTGAGCAACGAATCCATCATTTTTTGAGGATTTTTTGCGGAGCTATGATGCAAGTTTGCAAGGAAAATTTGGAATGCAGGAGGAATCTGCATGTCTTCGCCGCCTACGTAAATAGGGAAAATTCTCTTGTTGTTTTCTTTTGCGCAAAGAATTTCCATACCGCAGAAAGGCGAGTTCATGGAAGACTCGGAAACGAACAACAAAATACCTGCGCAGGATTCGATTTTATTGCTGAGTTCCAAACGGAAATCGTTACCGGTTTCACAAGATTCGTCATACCAAATACGATATTTCTTA
>JAZQGK010000098.1:0-4020 GCA_045539975.1 Candidatus Scatosoma sp.
TTTCTTCATTTTTTGCTCCTTTTTGATGGTTGCAACAATCTTGACGACTGTAGCAATTATAACTCAATTCGAAGCGAAGTGAACCGGGGGTGGAGGTGTGCGATTTTCAAAATGTATTGGTTTACAGAAAAAAGTCCACAATTCACCCAGTTGACATTCCACTCTATTGACACTCCTCATCTTTCGTAAAATAAGTGGTTTGGGGCGACTCGTTGCGGAAGTTACAAGACGCAAAAAAATTTTGACTTTTTTTGAAATTTTTGGTAAATCGTGTAAAAAGAATGCTAATTTCCTCCAAAATCCACCATTTTTTGCGTTTCCTTGCGCATCGCAGGGTAACTTCGCCTTGTCGTAAACCTTAAAAAGAATCCTAAATTTCCACTTTTAAGCGGAAAAACATTTTAAAAAAGAGGAAAAAATCAAACGCCCATTTTTGCCCTTTTTCAAGAAACGTTTGGATTTGTAAACAGCGGAAGATTGTCGATATGCGAAACGTTTTGGTATTTTGAGAATTTGCCGATTTTTTCCTACATGTTTCAAGCGTTCGGCGGGCTGTTCTTAAAATTGATTGAGAGATTTTCAAAACGTCTGTGGTGGATGTTTTTGGAGAGCGGATAGATTAATGATTCTGTATCCCGTCATTTCCTGAATCCATTGCGCAAGTCGGAGCCAATGACACTGTTGGGGACGCGCTTCAAAACACAAAAGCACGGACGGTCTTATTTCCAGCAGTGTGATGATACGGCGGATTGCAGGCGTTTGATACGTCAGGATTTCCGTTTCGTAATACTGAAAAAGGTCGTCGTAATCCTAGCGTTTTTGCGACTGGTTACAATATTGTGCTAGCATACCAGTTCATCCCGCAACTGCGTCCCCAAAAAATGATATTTTTCATGTCGCCTCGGTTACGACAACCATGACATTGACTAGCGACTTATTTCTGTAACTCCGCCATGAAACTGTCCAAATCAGGTAACGTGGCGGCGCAAAGGCTGAGGTGTTGAAGCCTCTTTATATCGGAAATGCCACTTAATTGACATTCCACATCAGCCGGAATTTCGTTAAGACGGAACTGCAACACGGTATCCAGCATCTCACGAATCCCTTCCGCACGACCTTCTTCACGCTCTTTCTGAAGTTGAAATTGTTGAATTGCGTACTGGTCGCGGAGGAATTTCTGTCGCATTTCCGCTTTTTCGCGCATCGTGTCGGTGCTGTTGAACTTGCGAAAACGGCGATACGCCTGGTCAAGACCGTCTGTTTTTTTGACTAATGTACCCATTTCTTCCTCCGTTCTCATGTCCGCGTTTTGCAGAAAATAAAGCCAAAGGTAAAGCGCGCTCGAAACCTCCGTCGGTTGCGCGTCGTGAGGATTTTCCTCGCAAAATTTCTCCCATTTTTCAGGCGTTAATTCTAAAAAATAAAACTGAAAATCCCGTAAAAGTTGCACTTCCGGCTGGTCTACGTCACGAATTTCATGCACGCTGTGAAGCCGATTGTGCTCGGGAAAAAGGCGGAAAGTCGAGATGATGACCGACGTCACAGGTCGCAAAATCTCGTAATTTTCGCCATCCTGAATCTGCCCGGAATACAACTTGCTCCAGTAATAAAGGACACGTTTATCAAACGCCGACTGCTGGAAGGTCTGCATTTCAACGTTGAAAATGTTCCCGTTCTCGTCGGTCACTTTCAGGTCGAGAATGGACGATTTATCCTCGATTTTTTCCTTAATATTAAAGGGATTCTGAATCTTCACATCCACAATTTCTGATTGCCGTGCGTGTTTCCGAATAGCGTTCAGAAAACCGAGCAAGATTTCCTCACACCCTTCCGCGCCAAAAATGTACTGAAAAATAACATCTGCCGTCGGTTTTAAAGCCGACTCACTATGAAATTTCGCTTTACCGTCATTTCGCGTTGCTGAAATGACTACCGGAGGAGCCGCCCTTCCCTAAATTTCCATGTCGAATCAGTATAAGATTTCTGAACGCGGTATTTCGCTGAATTTCCGTCTCGCCATCTTGTGCCCTCCACCAAGAACATACTTTCCAGCTATTCATTATACCAAAACCTGATTGAAAAGTCAAGCGTTTTCGGGAAAAAAAGGAAAATTTTCATCAATCCTTGACAAGAACGCAGAAACTATGAAATTTCACTTCACTGTCATTTCGCGTTGCTGGAATGATGTCGCTCAATGCTAAATTTTCAAGTAGAATTGATAAAATAATCCTAGAAAAAAAGGGAAAGCGAAGCCCCCACCTTCAAAATATTGGCAATTCACGGAAGTTAATTAGGTGGTTGTTGAATGAATTCTATTTTGTTAAAATTCCACAATTCTCCCGTTTCGGCTAAGTTTTTTGAAAAAAAGTCGAAGTTTTTCACACTTGAATTTACGATACATGACGCGTTTTCAGGTGTTTTATGGTTAAAATAACGAAGAGTTTAATTTAATGCTACTTGACTTTATGACGTTTTGGAGTTATACTTCAGTCACAATGAGGGAAACGAAGCCCCCCGTAAAATCAGAAAAACAACCTAAATAAGGAGAATCAAAATGAAAAAAGACAACGCCTCGAAAATTGCTGAACGTATCATGACGAAAGTCCTGAAAATTTGGAAGGCTTATGAATTTTCTATTCCCGACACATTATAATATTCCGCATCTCCGTCATTTCGCGTTGCGGAAATGACTACCGACAAGCCCACCCGACGCGGAATTTTCGTGTACGATTGGTATAAAAACTGGACAAGCTGAATATGGGGTTCCTCGATTTCCAGAATGAAGCGCATAAGAACATCCGGGTATTCAGAGGTGAGCTTGGTGCTGAACTTTTTGTACCCGACGCGACCTAAAAATCCGCTTCTCCGTCGTTTCGCGTTGCTGAAACGACTAGCGAAAGAATCGCCCGACGCGGAATTTTTATGTATGATTGAATACGATTAAAGAATTCTTGGGCAATGAGATTTACGATGCAATTTATCAAGTTGCGCAGAAATCCATAGATGCGCTCGACGCAGGGGCGACTTGCCGAGAAACCACCCAAAAGGGGTGCGAGGAAATCGTGGCAATTTTGACGAAATAACGCCCACTAAAACGCCCCCGACAACGGGTTGGGGGTAAACGAAAATAACTAACAAGGAGGTTAATATGTGCCCATCATTGGCGTATTACGAAACTCAATATTACGAACAAGATTCATATTACGAAACGGATGTCGTCTGCAACCGTTGTGGCGAGTGTTACGAAAGCGAAAACTGCTATCCACGCGACGAAGACGGCTACGAAAGCGAAGCGGAAGAGAAAGGCTGGGTGTTTGGAGACCATGCCGTCATTTGCGTTGATTGTTGCAACGCTCTTTACGACAAACATTATGACGAGCCGTCAATATGGACGGAAAAGGATGAAGAGGATTTCGATAATTGCCGAGGAGATTACGCTCCGGACGACGCGCAACCAGCCCTCACGCAAGAATGCACAGAAAAGGATTAATGTCAAAATACCCCGTTGAATTTGCTATCATTGGGCGTTATGATGAGATTCTTCCGACCGACCATAAGAGCGTCAAAACCCATAAAACACCCAGAAAAACGCACGAGTGCACGGAAAAACACGCGCCAACGCAACTTTCTCAAGAGACGTTAGATGCGATAAACACGCTTGCGGAACTCCATTTCAAGACACAAAATGAACTTGTCACTTACCATCTGAACCCCACGTTTCGGCAACGCCGAGCGCACTATTTACAACTACTCGCCCTCCTCCAATTTCAAAGTCTCCATGCCGAGTTTTCGGACTTACCCATCCTTACGCAGATGAAACTTCAGGAGCGCGTCGACGCTTTCACCCACCAATTGCGGCAACTGCGCCTCTCAACTTCTTCCGCTCAAAACTTACAACAGAAACTCAACCAGCTCCGTGCCCAATTTACGTCGACCATCACAGCTATTCTCTGTGAAACGCTGGAAAATAAGGAAAATCATGACGTCGGCGAAGTTTTTTGAAAAAAAGTCGAAGTTTTT
>JAZQGK010000099.1:0-3596 GCA_045539975.1 Candidatus Scatosoma sp.
TTGCCATAGCCAACGCCGAAGAAGACGCATTTATCAACGGGCAAGGCTCGACGGCGGGAAAACCGACAGGATTCTTAACGACGCTCGCCGCCGATACAAACGCTTTTATTCAGACCAAAGGCGCGGACATTTCAGCCGACGACGTGTTAGACCTTGTCTATTCGTTGCCGAGGCCGTATCGGAAGAAAGCCGCATTTCTTGTCAACGACGCGACAATGGCCAAGATTCGCAAGTTCAAAGATTCGACGCAGAATTATCTTTGGACACCGAGTTTCACTGCCGGCGAAGCTGATAGACTGCTAGGATATCCGGTATACACGTCGGCTTATATGCCCGTCGCCGCCAGCGGAAACTTTGCGCTTGCTTTTGGCGACTTCAGTTATTACAACATTGCCGACAGAGGAACGCGCTCATTCCAAGAGCTCCGCGAACTTTATGCAGGCAACGGCATGGTCGGATTCTTGATGAAAGAGCGCGTCGACGGCATCTTAATTGACAACAGCGCGATTCGGGCGTTGCAGATAAAATGATTACGCTTGACGAGGCGAAAGAATATCTGCGCGTGGACACGGACGCCGAAGACGCGACGATAACGAATTTGCTTAATGCGTCGATAAATCTTTGTTGCGACGTTGCACGTCTTGACCGTGAAGAATTTTTCGCGGCGGGCGACATTGCTCAGGCGGCAGTCTTATACACTTTGGGCACTCTTTACCAAAACCGCGAAGATTTAGACATGCATGAATTGACATTGCGCCTTCGAGCGATTCTTTTCGGAGTAAGGAGGTATTCATTTTGAGCAAGATGAAAATCGCCGACTTATCGGAAAGAATCAGCGTCAGATACTTCGACGTTGAGCATGACGAATTCGGAAATATTCTTCGCCGTGAAGAAATTGAACGTTGCCGAGTTTGGGCAAATGTTTACGCGTTGACCGCGAAAAAATTTGACGCTCAGCCCGAACGAGAAAATAAAATTACTTATCGCGTGACGATTCGTTATCGTGAGGACATAAAGCCCGATGATGAAATTGTTTGGCGGGGACAACGAAGATTAAAACTTTTGTCTCCGCCATTTAATTTGAACGGGCAGAAAATTTTCACGGCTATGGACTGTGCGGAGGTTGTTGCGGATGGCGTCACGTAAAGGCGGAGCGAGAAATCACTACAAGGATATTGGTTTTGCGCGTGGACGCATGACGGGCATGTCGACGGCAAAAACCATTGCCGAACTGCGGGCAATCGGCGAACATGTTGTAGAGGCCGCAAAAATCGAACTCAAAAAAGGCGTCGAGACAGTACTTGCCGACGCGAAAGCTCGTTGCCCCGTCAAAACAGGCAAACTTCGTGATTCAATCAAAGCTGAGGCGAACAAAGACGGAACCGTTTATTGGTTGTCGGCAAATGCGTCAACCGAAAGCCCAAAATCACCGACGGGAAGATTTTATTACGGCGCGGCAGTAGAATTCAGCCCGAAAATCAATAAGCCGTTTATGTATCCGGCAATGGATGCGCACCGCCAAGAAATTTGGGATAACGTTGCCAACGCGATACAGCAAGCGGCGTCGAAAGGCGGTTAGCAATGGAGACTTACGAGCTTGAAGAAAAAATGTTTTCAGCCCTTGTCGACGACGAACGCTTGATTGAGATTTTGCCGAGCGGCGCGAAGTCGATTTTCCATTATGTGGCACCGGCTACGCTAAAATATCCCGCCGTAGTTTATTCGCCAATTTCCGACGTGCCGATTTTAAGCGGCGATAATCGCGAACTTGCCCACCGCGTGACAATTCGCGTTCACGTTATTACAGCTCAGGACTGCACACGCGAGGAACTTGAAGCTTTTCGAGCGGCTTGCGGACGCGTCAAAAAAATTATGACGAGCTTAGGTTTTTCACGTGTTCAGACAACGCCCTATGTTGAGGACGGGCAATCCATGTTAATTTTCGATTTTGTGAAAGGAGTGATCAGCTGAAATGGCGACGATAGGTTTTGAAAATGTTCATTACGCAGTTTTGACGAAAGACGACGAAACAGGCGCGACATACGGGACGCCAAAAAGACTGCCGGGCGCAATTAACATCAGTGAAACAATGGAAAACAATACCGCCGAATTTTATGCCGAGAATCGGCTTTGGGCAACGGCAACGGTTTTTTCAAAAGGCACGTTGGAACTTGAGCTTGCAGATCTTTCAACGGAGAACGCGGCGGCACTTTTGGGACATACGGTCGAAAACGGCAAGGTTAAGTACAACGCCAATGACGTTGCCCCGTATATCTGCTTGATGGGCGAATTCATGAAAGATGATGGCGTGACGAAGCGATATTTCAAGTTGCTCAAAGGACAATGCGCCGAAAGTTCAATGGAAGCCAAAACAAAATCGGACAGCCCCGAATTTACGACAATATCTTTGACCGCGACGTTCATGCCGAGGCAATTTGACGGCGATTACAAATACATTATAGATTCGGACAGTGACGGCGCGGCAACTGTAATCGAGAATTGGTACACGTCGGTTTAAAGGAGAAATTGAATCATGGTAACGGCAGCAACGATTGAAGCAACCAGCGCCGCGGAGGCAGTGGCGAAGGTCGACGCGATTCACAAGGCTTTTGGTTCCAACGTTGACATTGATTTGAATATTTTGGCGGACGAGACCATTGATGCACGCGACGCCCAACGTTTGGGCTACGCCTTCAACTGGCTCAAAAACAACAAAGCTCAGGAGGAAACGAAGATGGCAGGAAAAGTTGGCTCGATTGAATACGACGTTATCACGGACATGACACAACTGCCGCAGCGAATTGCGAGTGCGGCGTCGGTGATTGAAAACGCGGGACTTGTGGGCGCAACAAGCTACAAACCGATTATTTACTTTGGCGCGCAGGTTGTTCACGGCGTCAAATATTGGTTTTTCGCCGAACAGACACTTACCACCAATCCGCCGCAGAAACGTATCGTCAAAATGGCGGTCATCGAAGTCCAAGGCAAATTCGAGATTGTTAAGGATTCAATCAAGGTTATTCACAATATCGAGTAAACGAATTCCGGCAGAAGCCGTCCGACGCGGGCGGCTTTTCTGCTTTTCGGGCACTCGTCAAAATCGCCGCTTTTTGACAGGTAGGGGGTATCAACTTATCAAAAACGGCACTTTTTGACGACACGTTATTTCAACTTAGCGGCTTAACTTGAAATAACGGCGCGCCTTATTTCAATTTACGGAGGAAACATCATGGACAGACCAAAGATAACGACAATCGACGGTACGGCTCATGAAATGCGCCGCCTTGATGGGCGCGCTTATCGGATTGTCAGCGAATTCGATAACGACTTGCCCAATTACCTTGCCGCAGATTTTATCGAGAGACATGCGGCACTTATCGCCGAGTTTTTTGACGGCGTTTCCGTTGACGACGTGCTTGATATGTCGCTTGAAGATATTTTGCCCGCGTCAGTGGCGGTTAGGAGTTTCGTTTTCAATTTCGCATGGGAAAAGACTAGAACGATTTCAAAAAACGCGCCGACGGACAAGGCGACGGAACAATAACGCTGTCTTTGTCCGGTTACGAGCAGTACATTTCTCATTTGCGAATTTGGAT
>JAZQGK010000100.1:0-6463 GCA_045539975.1 Candidatus Scatosoma sp.
TCCGACTTCGCGTAAGTTTGATTATGGTAGAAATGAAATCGTATCCTTCCTGATTTCTTCCGCTGTTTTTCTTTTTGAAACCTATCACATTGACGGGCTTCGCGTTGATGCTGTCAGCTCAATGTTATATTTAGACTACGAGAAAAAGCCGGGGGAATGGGTTCCCAACATTTACGGGGAAAATAAAAATTTGGAAGCCATTGCCTTTTTGCGCCGTTTAAACGAAACGGTTTTTAAATATTTCCCCGGCATTTTAATGATTGCCGAAGAATCCACGGCTTGGCCTATGGTGACGCATCCGACAAATATTGGCGGCCTTGGCTTTAATTTCAAATGGAATATGGGCTGGATGAACGACGTTTTATCCTATTTTGCCACAAATCCCTATTTCCGCCAGCATCATCATAATAAACTCACTTTTTCCTTGATGTATGCGTTTTCTGAAAATTACGTATTGCCTATTTCCCACGATGAAGTTGTGCATGGTAAGGCTTCATTGATTGGCAAAATGCCAGGCGAATACGAAGAAAAGTTCGCAGGATTGCGCGCCTTTCTTGGATATATGATGTCGCACCCCGGCAAAAAACTGCATTTCATGGGCTCGGAATTCGGTCAATTTAAAGAATGGAATTATAAAGAAGGCATTGAGTTTTTCTTGAAACAATATCCCATGCACGCCAAAATGTCTATAATGGTAAAAACGCTCAATACTTTATATAAAAATACACCTGCCTTCTATGAAATAGAAAACTCGTGGGATGGCTTTGAGTGGCTTGCCGCCGAGGACGGCGATCGAAATTTCCTCGCATACCAAAGACGCGACAGAGAAGGAAATACGATTGTCGTGATGCTCAATTTCTCCGGTTCGGACTACGTCGGCTATCGTTTGGGGTTGCCCAAAGGCAAATATCAAGTTATTTTTAACTCCGATTCGCCTCGGTTTGGCGGTACGGGTAGTTTTAAAAAACGTATCTTTAACACAAAAATTTCGTACAGTCATGGTAAGGAAAATTCGATATCATTCGATCTCCCTAAACTGACGTGCGTTTATTTGAAAAAAATTAACTAAACAAAGGGGGGACCTTCTATGCAAAGAAAAAAAGAATGCGTTGCAATGCTTTTGGCTGGCGGACAAGGTAGCAGACTCTACGCTTTAACCACTAATATTGCAAAACCCGCCGTTGCATTCGGGGCGAAATATCGTATTATCGATTTCCCGTTATCCAACTGCATTAATTCCGGGATTGATACGGTAGGCGTACTCACGCAGTACCAACCGCTTATTTTGAATGAATACATTGGAAATGGCCAGCCGTGGGATCTTGACAGAACCTATGGCGGGGTACATATTTTGTCGCCTTATCAAGCAAAAACTCGTTCTTCTTGGTATGAGGGTACGGCAAACGCCATCTATCAAAATCTCAATTTCATGAAAATGTATAACCCTGAATACGTATTGATTCTTTCGGGTGACCACATTTATAAAATGGATTATGCCGCAATGCTGGAAGCACATAAAGAAACTGGGGCTGATTGTACAATCGCGGCAATTAACGTGCCCATGAGCGAAGCTTCCAGATTTGGGATTTTAAACACCAATCCCGATGGTTCAATTTATCAGTTTGAGGAAAAACCCAAACAGCCCAAGAGCACTTTAGCGTCCATGGGGATTTATATTTTTAAAGCTGAAAAATTATTTAGCTACCTTGAAGCAGACGACAAAGATCCAAACTCCTCTAAAGATTTCGGTAAAGACGTTTTACCGACAATGCTCAACGCAGGCGAGAAGATGTTTGCATATGAATTTGACGGTTATTGGAAGGACGTTGGTACGGTTGCATCGCTTTGGCAGGCAAATATGGACTTGCTTGGCGAAAAGCCCGAATTTGACGTAGGGGATAAATCTTGGAAGATTCATTCCAGAAATCCGTTGGCTCCCCCTGAACATATCGGTAAAGACGGTATCGTGAAAAATTCCATGGTTGCGCTCGGTTGCGAAATTTACGGCACTGTTGAAAATTCTATCTTGGGCAGCAACGTTATCGTAGAAGAAGGCGCTATTGTTAAAGACGCGGTTGTCCTTGCTAACAGCATCATTAAGGCTGGCGCGACCGTTTCGTATTCCATTATTGACGAAAACGTAACAGTTGGCCAAAAGGCAAAAATTGGTCTTGAAAAAGATCCGTCAACGGAAATCGTAGTTCTCGGCAGAGGCATCACGGTTGCTGACGGTGCTCACGTTTTTGAAGGCCAGAAGCATGAAAACGATATTTTAGCATAAGGAGGGGACGAATATGGCAGCATCTGCAATTGGTATTATTTTTTCAAATATGCACGAAGAAACCGTACCCGAACTTGTTCGCAGAAGAACAATGGCGTCAATCCCGTTTGGCGGAAGATACCGTGTTATTGATTTTACTCTTTCTAATATGGTAAATTCCGGCATTACGACGGTTGGGCTTATGACAAATAACAATTATCGTTCTTTAATCGATCATATCGGCAGCGGTAAGGATTGGGACTTGGCAAGAAAAGACGGCGGCGTAATTCTTTTGCCCCCGTTCTCTGAAAAGCACGATAAGCTGTATACAACTCGCTTAGAAGCTCTTGGTTCTTTAACTGGATTTTTAAGCCGCAGAAAAGAAAAATACGTTGTACTTACCGACTGCGACGGCGTTGCAAGAATCGACATCGCAAAAATTATTGATTATCACGAAAGCAAGAGCGCAGACATCACCCTTGTTACGCATTACGGTAAAGTTGGAAATCGCGCGGATTTTATGCTCGTGAACGCAAACAAAGAGGGTAGAGTAACCGAATTAAAGCTTTCTCCACACGTACAAGATGGCGCCAAGGAAAATATTTTCATCAATATGATGATTATTAATCGTCAATTCTTGCTCAATCTCGTAGAAGATTCTGTAACGCATGGATTTACCAGCTTTGAAAGTGATATTCTCGTAAAACAGCTGAATAGTTTGAAGATTTTTAGCTACAATTTTACCGGTTATTATGCAGGTATCGATTCCATGGCAGCATATTACAAGCATAACATGGAATTATTGGAGAAAGACATACGCGACGAATTGTTCGGCGAACGTGATATTTATACAAAAGTACGCGATAGCGCTCCCTCTAAATACGGCGAAGAAGCTATCGTGAAAAATTCCTTAATTTCTGACGGTTGTGTCATCGAAGGGGTGGTGGAAAACTCTATCTTGTTCCGCGGCGTAAAAGTTGGTAAGGGCGCGGTGGTTCGCAATTCCATCATTATGCAAGACAATTTCATTGGTGATAACACTTCCCTCGATTGTGTCATTACCGATAAAAACGTTGTTATTAGCGACAGCAAAACGCTTTGCGGATGCAGCGCGTTGCCGTATTTTATCCAAAAGGGCACAAGATTATAAGTATTAGTTCATCATGGCGTACGGTTTATCGAAGGGTAAACCGTATGCTAAGTTCATTATAAGCAAGGAGTTAAGCAATGGTAGAAAAGAAAGCAACAACCTCAACAGTTAAGGCAACAAGAAAAACGTCAATCCAAAAAAAGAAAGTTGAAATTATCGATAAAGAGCCCACATTAAACCTCGTCAATAACGAAACGAACGAACCTACTCTTGCAACAAAAAGAAAAATTCTTTTCGTGGCATCAGAGGCTCGTCCTTTTATTGCGACTGGGGGACTTGCAGACGTAATCGGATCTTTGCCGCAGGCATTAGCGAAAGATCCTAAATACGATATTCGCGTCGTTTTACCTTTGTACTCGGATATTAAACCCGAATATCGCAGAAAACTTTCCTATATGGGCAATATTTTCGTGCCGTTGGGCTGGCGTAGTCAATACTGCGGAATTTTCACCTATGAACAAGATGGAGTTACTTTCTATTTCATTGACAACGAATACTACTTTAAACGTCCCGGATGCTATGGGTATTACGACGATGGGGAAAGATTTGCCTTTTTCTCGCGTAGCGTTTTAGAAATCATGCCATTTATTGGATTTTATCCCGACGTTATGCATTGTCATGATTGGCAAGCCGCCTTGTCTATTATTTATCTTAAAACGCATTATTGTAGGCAGGAAGAATATCAATTTATTCGGACTTTGTTTACCATTCATAATATTGAATATCAGGGTAAATACTCCTTGGATATCATCGAAGATTTATTCGGCATCTCGTATGACCAAAGCTATCTACTCGAATACCAAGGCTGTATTAATTTAATGAAAGGGGCGATTGAATGCTGCGAAAGATTCTCTACGGTAAGCCCTACGTACGCAAATGAAATAAAAACGGCTCAATATGCGCATGGTTTGCAGGATATTATTTGCAATAACTCCTTTAAATTAACTGGTATTCTTAATGGGATAGACGTTGGAATGTATAATCCCGAAACGGATACGCAGTTGTTTAAGAATTATACGGCAGACAATTTCGAGGGCAAGAAAGTATGCAAAACTGAATTACAGAAAATGCTCGGTTTGCCTGTTCGCGATGTACCCATCATTGCCATGATTTCCCGTTTGGTATCTCATAAAGGGTTGGATCTCGTTAAAAGCGTTATCGAAGATATTCTGCATGAAGACGTACAGTTTGTATTATTAGGAACAGGCGATTATACGTACGAAGAATACTTCAGAGATTTAGGTAGACGTTATGAAGGAAAAGCATCGGTCAACATCGCATTCAACGGCGACCTTTCCAAGAAAATCTATTCCGGTTCCGACATCTTCTTAATGCCTTCGATTAGCGAACCCTGCGGTTTATCTCAAATGATAGCTTCACGGTATGCAACCGTGCCTGTTGTAAGAGAAACGGGGGGATTATTCGACAGCATTAAGCCTTATGGCGCAGGGGGCAACGGTTTCACGTTTGCATCATGTAACCCTTATGACATGTTGTACGTTGTACACGAAGCCTTGGATACGTATAGAAAGTCTGAAGATTGGCAAACCTTAATGCATACGGCAGCAACCACCGATTTCTCTTGGTCTCGCTCAGCTGAAGAGTATAAAAAGCTTTATAATGAAACATTTAACGCTTGGAATAAATAAGTGAAACTTGTTTTAGATAAAACGCAAGATAAATTTTTTTAGGAGAATAAATGAATATGAAAAAAGAACAATGCAACGCAACGGAAATAAAAGAGCTTATCAAAAGTAAGCTTTCTCGTTATTTCGGTGTAGCGCCTTCCGAGGCGAGAAAAGAACAGCTTTACAAGGCTGTTGTCATGAGTATTCGTGATATCATGCTTGAAAAGCGCCACGATTTCCACCTTACGACCAAGGCAAATAAAGCAAAACGCGTTTACTATCTTTGCATGGAATTCCTCATGGGACGTTCTTTGAAAAACAGTGTATTCAACTTAGGGTTGAATGAAGTTTTTGAAAAAGCTTTAAGCGAATATGACGTAACCCTTGAAGAACTCTATGAATTAGAACCCGATGCAGGGCTTGGTAATGGCGGTCTTGGTAGACTCGCGGCGTGTTTCCTCGATGGTTTAGCGACCTGCGATTATCCCGCAATGGGCTTCTCCATTCGCTATGATTACGGTTTATTTAAACAAAAAATTGTTGACGGTTGGCAGACGGAATTGCCTGACGTTTGGTTGCCCGGTGGGGAAGTATGGTTGACGCAAAGAAGCGATAAAATTTTTACGGTTAAATTCGATGGTTATATCGAAGAAAAGTGGACGGAACATGGATTGGAAACCATTTATCGTAATCCCAAGGAAATCCAAGCTGTCGCTTATGATATGATGGTTTCCGGCTATGATAGCAAAGCTGTTTCCGTACTTCGTCTTTGGAAAGCGCGCAGTGTACAGAATTTCGACATGAAGCTTTTCTCACAGGGCGATTACAGTGCTGTTATGAAAGAGGATAATGAAGCCGAATTAATATCCAAGGTTCTTTATCCCGCCGATAACCACGTAGAAGGGAAATCGTTGAGATTAAAACAGCAATATTTCCTTGTTTCTGCATCCTTGCAAAACATCCTCGCCGACCACAAGAGAAGATACGGCTCTTTAAAATTGTTACCTAAAATGGCCGCAATTCATCTTAATGATACGCATCCTGCTTTGGCGATTCCCGAACTTATGCGCTTGCTGATTGATGAAAACGGCATGAGTTGGGAAGAGGCGTGGGATATTACCACTTCGGTTTGTGCGTATACAAATCATACCGTTTTGGCGGAAGCCCTTGAGACTTGGCCAGAAGATTTAATTGCGAGAAGATTACCCCGTATTTATACGATTTTGAAAGAAATCAATCGCCGCTTCTGCGAGGATTTATGGACGAAATACCCGGGGGATTGGGATAAAATCTCCCGTATGGCAATTATGTCTTATAATATCGTTAAAATGGCTAATTTGTCCGTTTATGGTTCTCATCACGTAAACGGTGTATCTGGTTTGCACAGTGAAATCATTAAGGAAAGCATCTTTAAGGATTTCTATG
>JAZQGK010000101.1:0-18648 GCA_045539975.1 Candidatus Scatosoma sp.
GACCGCTTGGCCTCCGACTTGGTCAGTAATTGCTGATATACAGTGTCCTTTTTTGTTGCATTGAGCAAAATTTTTTCCTGTTCATATCGTAATGGGCAACCGCTTTGATATATATGGGTAAAAATAACTGAACAACAAAGAATACACATGAAAATAAATTTAGAACATGAAAAAACGACCTACCCATATCAATAATATGAGTAAGTCGTTTTAATTCTATGTATTGATAACGTTTACTGAATTTTTATGATTCCATCCTCGATATCCTTCAAGAAATCAGGAAGTTCAAAGCCTTCCACATTGCTCTTTTGCATCGTTTCTTCTCCCTCTTGTAAATCAGGGTCATTTTCGGGATCATATACGTCCTTTTCGTATAAATAATTACTGCTTGTCGCCTCAGATACGGCACTAAGCTCGGATATACGTTGCATAAGAACTTCATAATCAGGCAATTCAGAAAGATGCTTTAATTTAAAGCGCTTTAAGAAATTATCCGTTGTTGCATACAAAATAGGCTTGCCGGGAGAATCTTTTCTTCCGCAGGGTTCGATCATTTCAAGATTCAATAAAGTGGAAATTGCATAATCGCAGTTTCTTCCCTCACGAACGTTTTCAAGTTCTGTACGGGTAATCGGCTGTTTATAAGCAATAATTGCCGCACATTCCAAAATAGTCTGCGTAAATTCCTTCTCTCTAATGGGCATTAAAGCGGCTGCAACCTTCTCTTTGTAGTCAGGATTGGTAGCAAGCTGCAATTTATGATTAAAATGTAACAGACGGATTCCGCATTCATCCGAATACCTTTTCTCCAAATGGCGAATTGCCGTATCCATATCGCGCTTATTTGCCTCTAATTTTTCACGCAAAAAATCAATAGAGACTGCATCTCCCGCCGCAAATAATATTGCCTCAATTATATTCGTCAATTTCTCCAATTTCTTCGTCCTCTCTTCTGTTAGGATTTTTTCTAATTGTGATGGAAGCAAACAACTCTTCCTGATCTACAATGATAAATTGATGCTTCAAAAGCTCTAAAAGAGCTTGGAACGTCGTTACCACTTCCGGTGTGGAAGAATCCTCGTTAAAAAGTTCTTCAAATTGCAACCTTTCCACGTTGATAATGCGCTCCCGGATGTGTTTAATTTTGTCACGAACCGTATAAACGTCTCTGGGAATTTCTCGCGCCGCAGGTTTGGACTTTTTTTGGCTCTCCAAACGCAACATCATCTTTGTAAACGCTTTCATCAATCCATCCAGCGTCAAATCCTTGTACTGAACTTGCACGCCAGTCAGATCTTTATCCGGGCTCTTAAAGAAGTAGCCAACAGTTTCACGTTCTTTCAGTTTAACAGCCTCTTCCTTAATCATTTGATATTCTTCCAAGGCGGCAATCAATTCTAATTCTGGATTGTCGTCCTCATCGTAATAATCGTCAAATCCGTCTTCCGGAGGCGGTAACAAGCTACGCGCTTTTATGTCAATGATGGTTGCCGCGATATTGAGATACTCGCTTGCTTTGTCAAGATCCAAGTAAGGAAGCCCCTTCATATAGGAAAGGAATTGTTCCGTTACCTGCGAAACGAATACATCTTTAATTTCTATCTCTTCTTGCTTAATAAGGTGCAATAAAAGGTCAAGCGGTCCCTCAAAATTATCCAAAACAGTTGTATAATCTACTTCTGTTTCAAAATTTTTCACGGACTCAACCGTTAACTTCTCTTTTTCCATTTGAAAACTCCGTTATTAATCTGCTATTAAATAATAAAACCTAAAATCCAATCCCAAAATAGCTCAATGGGAAATCTGATATATCGTACAACGTAAGTCATAATATATCCAAGCACGTCAATATAGGCTAATACGGGGATATAGCTTGTTAAATAATGCAGCAAAATGAACCCTAACAAGAAATAATATCCATATTGCCGCAAAAACCAATACACTTTCCCTCTTTTTCTATTAAAAGCGTCCACCATCCTAAAACCGTCCAACGGATAGATAGGCAAAAGATTGAACACACAGAAGCTCAACGAGCGCAAATATAAAAATGCAAACAAATAATAGAAAAATTCTGCCGCATATTTCCCTTCGAAAATAGGACATACATATTTTACGACAAGGATAAATATCGGATAGAACAAAAATGCCGAAATTAAATTAATAAAGATCCCTGCAGCCGAAGTCCAAAACGTGCCCCACCGATAGTTGCGAAAGTTGTTTGGATTCACGGGAACGGGCTTTGCCCAACCAAACCCTGCAATAACAAACGTCAACATCCCCAAAGGATCGAAGTGTTTAACGGGGTTAAGGGTCATCCGCCCTGAAAATTTGGCCGTTGGGTCACCGCATTTATATGCCATGTAAGCGTGGGCAAACTCATGCAAAGATAAAACGACAATAGCAGCTAACACCCCAGCAATAATCTCTAATAAATAGTTAATCATGATATATGATTATATCATATCCGCATGAAATTTGCAAGTACCCCATGTGTTAATTTCAGGAAAAAATAAGATTTTCTTCGTCTATTTTGTCTTTTTTTTCAACCTTTCGGGAATAACGTCGTTTCGAACCAAATCCTCATAGGTTTGAGGACGCACAATATACTCGCCTTTCCCATCTTTTACAAGCAAGCAAGGCGGTACTTTATTGCGATTATAATTCATTGCCATAGAATAATTATACGCGCCCGTAGAGAGAATCGCAAGGATATCGCCCTTTTTTGCTTCAGGTAATTGAACGTCAACTGCAATTATGTCCCCACTTTCGCAGCATTTCCCTGCTATGGAAACCGTTTCTGTGTTTTTTTCCGCAGCGCGGTTGGCTAAAATCGGCGTATATTTCGAACCATAAAGCGCATACCGAGGGTTGTCAAACATTCCCCCGTCAACCGCCAAATATTTTTTTACGCCAGGAATATCTTTAATCGCCCCAACGGTATATAACGTGACACCTGCTTCTCCAATAATAGAGCGCCCCGGTTCTAATAATAAATACGGCAATTCCATATCAAATTCCGACGCTTTCTGTTTAACTGCACTAATTAGAGCTTCAAGATACCCAGCATAACCCTCGGGCGGAATCTTGGGGTCCTCATCCGTATACCAGATTCCAAATCCCCCACCTATATTTAACGTTTTCAAAGAAAAACCAAGCTTTTGACGCATTTCCGCTGCAAATTCCATGCATTTATTGACAGCCAAAACAAAAGATTGTTTTTCAAAAATTTGCGATCCAATATGACAGTGAAAGCCTTCCAACTGAATATTCTTCTTCTGCATCGCATAAGCAGTGATTTTCGCCGCTGTCCCATCCGAAATAGAGAACCCGAATTTGCTATCAGTAGTCGCTGTTTGTACAAAAGCATGCGTGTGCGCTTCGACTCCCGGATTGATACGTATTAAAATTGGTTGACAAATCCCCCTTTTTTCAGCCTCTACATCAATTTTATCTATTTCAGAATAGGAATCTGCAACAATACAGCCAATTCCAACATCTAATGCTTCGCCAATCTCATAATCCAGTTTATTATTGCCATGCATATAAATGCGTTTAGCAGGAAAATCCGCCTTTAAAGCCGTATATAATTCACCGCCGGAAACTACGTCTATACCAATATTTTCTTCATCGGCAATACGATATATCGCCTCACAAGAGAATGCTTTTGAAGCATACAAAACCATTCCGTTCGAACCATAGTTCTTTTCAAGTGTATCGCGATAAATGCGCATCATTCTACGAATATAAGTTTCATCAAACAAATAAAGCGGCGTTCCAAATTCTTTGGCGAGCTGTACACAATCCGCACCGCCAAGCTCCAAATGCCCCTCTTTATTGATACGCAAGGTTTCTCTTTCGTTCATAATCATTACTCCGAAATTTTATATCAATATTTTAACAGATTTTCTTTGAAAATGCAACGCCTAAAGCCTTATTTATAATGGAAAAAATCCGCTCTCACGAAGTTTTTTTCGTAAAAACGGATTTCTTATATTTTTTACCTACTCTAACCATTCCAATTTTGTGCAATATCTTGCATTTTATCGAAGAAATTTGCCCTCTCAATCGCTTTAAAAGCAAGCAATGGAATACGGTCTATTTCAACGCCGTGTTTATAAACGTACATTTCCCCAATTTTTTCCCCTTTTTCTATGGGTGCACATAACTTTTCTGCGTGCATATCCCATGTTATATCGCCTTTCTCTCCACGCTTGGTAAATTCACATAAAGAACGCTCTAATACTACTTGTACCTCTTTTTCCTTCCCACCGTTGACAGGCACTAAGACATCAAGCGGCTCATTTGCATGGATAATTGTTTTATTGAGGTAATTCGCAAATGCATAATCGAACATCATTCTTACGTCATCAAAGCGATTTGCACTACTTGGTTCACCAATTACAACGGAAATTATGCGCATATTATCACGTTTTGCTGTTGCCGCTAAACAAAATCCAGCCTCGTTTGTAAAGCCCGTTTTCCCCCCGTCGCAGCCGTCATAAAACCGTACTAGCTTATTTGTGTTGGATATCTCGGTATATCGCCCAGCTGGATGCTGAAATTTATCCATCCAAATCTTCCCGAATTCATAATATTCCTCATGAGCAAGGAGATTTTTTAACATAATAGCGACGTCTTTCGCACATGAATACTGCGGTTGCATAGGCAAACCGGTACAATTGGCAAATAAGGTATCATTCATCCCTAATTCCTTTGCCTTTTGATTCATTTTGTCCACAAACAATTCCTCGCTTCCGGCAATTCTTTCCGCTAAAGCCACGCAACTGTCATTTGCGGAACATACAACGATGCTTTTAATCAGCTCTTTTACAAAATATTTCCCGTTTGCCTCTAAAAATACCTGTGAACCGCCCATAGAGGCTGCGCGTTCGCTAACGCAGATAGGCTCATCGAAAGTGATTGCGCCTTCTTTTATCGCCTCGAACGATAATAACAACGTCATAATCTTACACATGCTGGCAATCGGCAAGCGTTCCTTTTCTGCCTTATAATAAAGCGGTGTCTGGGTATTAAAATCCATTAAATACGCAGCTTTACCATGCACAGACATTGTCTCTTTATTTGTTTCCATGCAAACCGATGAATTTTCCGCATGTACAGAGCAAATATTGTTATAATTTGTAAATTTTGATATTATCCCACACGAAAAGGGGATACATATTAACCCTAAAATAACTCTTTTTAATTTCATATAAACCTCTTATTTTGACTGACAAATATAAATAGTTATGTCACACGTAATTATTTTGTATGAAAAATCTAAAGTCTATTCACACATCATTTTTTCAATATCAATACCATATCCACGCGTGGGATCATTTAAAAATACGTGCGTAACTGCACCAACCAATTTCCCCTCTTGTATAATCGGACTCCCGCTCATGCCTTGCACAATTCCACCCGTTTCTTCAATTAAATCGTCATCAACTATTTTTATAACATAATTTTTGTTTTCTTTATTACCCTTATCCACTTTTACAATTTCGATATTATATCGTTTCGGACAGCTTCCCGTTATTGTCGAATAGATATACGCATTTCCAGGCCGCACATCCATAGAATCAGCCAACATTTTTACCCAAGCCTGCGATTGGAGCGCCCCTTCATACACTCCATATATCCCACAATCACATATTTTTTCCGCCATCCCCATGGGTTTATCATGAAAAAATACCCCTTTTAATTCACCAGCTCTTCCTCGGCATCCTTTATTAATCCCAACGATACCGCATTCGTATACAGCACCATTAGAAATATGCATTTCTTTTTTATTATCACCAACAACAGAATGCCCCAATGCACCAAATCGCTTCGTCTTTGCGTTTATATACGTAATTGTGCCCACCCCAGACACACTATCACGTACCAATACCCCAATTTTATACCGCTCTGTTATTTTGTCTTTTAGCGGACATATATAGCAAGAAAAGCATTCGTCACCGCGCTCAATTTCAAAGAGAAGCTCTTTCCCCTTGCTTTTATTGACAACTTCGTTTAACTCTGCCACAGTTTCCACCTTAATGCCCTCAACCTTAGTAATATAATCCCCAGCACGCAATCCAACCGCAGCGGCCGGCGATCCACCCCCTTTTTCAGACATAACCTCACAAGTACCAATGACTTGCGCAGAACCGGTTTTTAACGTAAACCCCGCAGGCATACCGCCAACATAAACTTGGGATTCCTCAGCTTTACCGATATACGCTATTGACCGAGGGCATATACTAAACGCAAATACTAGACTCGCACCTAAAACAAAAACACCTAATTTGCGCATAAATTCCTCCATTTAGAATTTAAGTTGCGCAAACTAAGTGCTTTTTATTCCTTAATACAATATTAAATTTAAATATTTAACTTAATCCGTGTTTATATAAGTTTGCCTGTTCGATAAGTTCTTCCGCATGTTTTTTAGCATATTCGTCTTGCTCTGTCCCACCAAGCAGTCGTACAATTTCCAACAATTTCTGCTCAGCGTTTAGAACGTGAACATTCGTCAACGTCTTACCATCCATCTCCTTTTTTTCAATTAAAAACTCATCATCACTCATTGCTGCAATCTGGGCAAGATGCGAAACGGCAATAATTTGTGTTTCTTTCGCAATCTTTGCCAGCTTTTCCCCAACAACCTTAGCTGTTTTGCCACTAATCCCAGCGTCAATTTCATCAAAAATATACGTTGAAATTTCATTAATTGCAGACAGTTGCGTTTTTATAGCCAACATAAATCGACTCATTTCCCCGCCGCTTATGATTTTCCCAAGCTCTTTCATCGGTTCCCCAGCATTTGCCGAGAACATAAAGCGAATCTCATCCAATCCGTTGACATTTGCACGTTTTACATCATCAAATGTATAGTCAGAAAATTCCACCGAAAACTGCGCGTGAGGAATATTTAATCCTTTTAATTCATCAATGACGCGCCCACAAAAGGCTTCCGCGCCCGATTTTCTTAAAGCGGTTATCTGCAAGCAAAGCTGATAAATTTTTTGCTCCGCACCCCGTTTTTCTTCCATCAATAACGCATATTGCACATCGCAATCAGACAGCAAGGAGTATTCACGCTCAATCGTTTCAAGATACTCGTCGATATCCTTTTTATTTGCCCCATATTTTCGTTTTAAATCGCGAATAGCATCCAATCTCGACTCCGTCTCCACTGCTTCATTTTCATCAAAATACAGGTCTTCACCCATATCACAAAGAAGTGAAGAAACGTCGTCAACTTCCACAACAAGCGCTTCAATTTTATCACAAATGGACGCGTATTCCTCGTCAATTTTTGCAATACAACCAAGCGCGCGCACAGCCCCTCTCAAACAATCACAAGCACCGCCTTCCGCGTTAAATATTTCGCTTGCCTCTCGAAGAGCCGAGATTATTTTTTCCAAATTGGCAATCTTATTTCGTTTTGCCAATAACTCTTCTTCTTCGCCCTCTTGCAGATCGACGGATTTTATCTCATCAATCTGAAAACGAAGAAGATCTAAACGCCGCTCGCGCTCTTTCTCATCGCCTCCCAACAAAGCAATACGCGAATCTATTCCCTTCTTTTCTTTTAATAAATCAGACAGTTGCCCTTTTATTAACGCCAAATCCGAGCCAATCACCTCGTCAAGCACTTTTAATTGATTGCTTTCTTTTAATAAAAAGAAATGTTCACTTTGCCCGTGGACGTCCACCAAAAAACTAGTCACCGAGCGCAACATCGTTGCCGTTACAATATTGCCGTTAATTTTAATTGTATTTTTTCCATTCTCAGAAAACTTACGAGATATAAGTATCTCACCGTCGGTATCAATATCCAATTCCCGCAACGCGCGTATTGCACCGCTATCTTCCGAAACAAAAAACTCCGCCCTTACCAAGCACTCCGTTTCACCATAGCGAATCATCGCTCTATCAGCTTTTGCACCCAATACAAAATTAACAGAATCCAAAATGACGGATTTACCTGCCCCCGTTTCCCCCGAAAGCACGTTTAATCCATCCCCAAACTCTATTTCTGCATATTCAATTAGCGCTACATTTTTAATGGTAAGCTTGGATAACATCTCACAATCCTTCTTGTATTATTTAAGAAAATCTGTAATTTTAGCCACAACGGATTCCGCCGCGGCGTTATCGACGCAAACAACCAACAACGTATCATCTCCTGCAACCGAACCAACAATTTCCTCGTGGTTCAGCTTATCTACCACCGCCCCGGCATTTGCTCCGTTTCCCACCAACGTCTTTACAACAACAAGATTTTGAGCGGCTTTAACAGAGATAACACAATCCCTAAACAAACTCTTCATTTTAGGCGAAATTTCATCTTCACCCTCGTTTATGTACGCATAGCGATATTTTTTTTCAACACCCGCTACTTTAAACAAACGCAAATCACGTATATCACGCGAAATCGTAGCCTGCGTAACCACATAATTCAGTTGATTTAATTCCCAGCAAAGCTCTTCTTGGGTTTCAATTTCTTTATGCGAAATAATTTCCAGAATTTTTGCATGACGCGCCGATCTTAACATTGTTTCCCCTCCAATTATCCATTTAACTTATTTTTAACTTTACTTAAAAACACCGAAGTATCTTTTACCGGAAAATCTGCCGTAAACGGTGCTTTTTTAATCTTTATCGTCGCCCCTTTAGGCAAATTTGCGACCGAACGCCCATCCGCCAAAACAACGGCTTTCCCTTCCAAATTGCTGATTGTAAACTCTTCTGTATCCGAAAAAACTATCGGACGCGCACGCATCGAGAAAGCACATATAGGCGTCATCATAAAAACTGGAACTTCCGGAGTTATAATTGCACCGCCTGCCGATAAGGAATACGCCGTAGACCCCGTTGGTGTACAAATTAGGATACCATCACCAGTTACAGCAGTAACGCCTTCATGCGCATTCACTTCCAAACTCAAGATTTGACGCGCATTTTCCATATTTAAGCCGCAATCACGCTGGATAGCAATTTCATTAAGCGCGTAATACTTCCGTCCTGCAACCTCAACTTGCAAAAGGCTACGTTTTACAATGCGGCAATTATCATCCTCTAACCCCATCAGCAACTCTTTAACGCATTGTGCTTCGCCTTTTTCATATTCAGCCAAAAATCCAAGAGTCCCGTAATTTATGCCGATAATTTTAATATTTTTTTGTGCAGCAACAACGGCGGCATGTAAAATAGCCCCGTCCCCACCAAGCACAAGAACAACGTCAACACCGTCAATTCCCGTGTGCGTAGGAAACTCAACAATCTCATAACCGGACGAACGAATAAAACCGATAAAAGCATTTATTGTCTCTGCCGTTTCTTTTTTGGCTCTGTTGCCAATGATGCCGATTTTCATTACTGTTCCCTCATTTGTTTATTCTAATTCACCTAAAGAATTTTTCTTAACCAGTTCCTTGATTTTCTGTAAAACATCCGCATCCGATATCGCGTTTTTATACGTGGGACGGATATACAATACGTATTCCATATTTTTCCCCTTCCTAATGGGTGCATTAACAACCCCGTAAGGATAAAGAAAGTTCTCTTTAAGATACCCCAACACTTTTTTTACAATATCCACATGCGCAGACGGAGATACAATTCCACTTTTCCCAATATGTTTATTTTCACATTCAAACTGCGGTTTGATCAATACTACCGCAAACCCATCTTCCGCTAATATACTCTTAATGACAGGAAAAATATGCCGCAAGGATATGAAGCTTACGTCTGTAACAACGCCCTCTATCCCCTCGGGAAACGCTGATTTTTCCAAATAACGCGCATTCGTATTCTCCATTGGAACAACTCGCAGGTCATTTAGCAAACTATGATGCAACAGACTTTCTCCAACGTCAACAGCATACACCCTCTTAGCACCATTTTGCAATAGGCAATCAGTAAAACCTCCCGTGCTTGCCCCTATGTCCACAAAGACTTTATCTTTGCATGAAATTTGAAACGTTTGGATAGCGCGATCAAGCTTATATCCGCCGTTGGAAACAAAACTTTCCTTAGGCTGTATAAAAGTGATTTGATCGGTTTCCAAGATTTCCGTCTTTGGCTTTATCGCTTTGCCGTTAACCAAAACAAGACCTTTTTCAATCGCTTCAGCCGACTTGGTACGAGAACCAAATTTTTCAGCAAAAAACTTATCCGCCCTCATGCCAAAACATCCAATATATAGTTTTCAATATCCTTACAATTCACACCGTAAGCACCTTGCAAAGAAGAAATCGATCCCTGTGGAATAAACTCGTCACGATAAGCAAAATTCTTAATTTTACAAGTTTTATCCATGCGCAGCAACTCGCTATTCACCATGGTGCCAAAGCCACCCAAGAAAACATTATCCTCAATAGTAACCACGTATTCACTGTCAAGCGCCTGCAAAAGTTCTTTATCAAGAGGTTTCACAAAGCGCGCATTAACAACGTCAAACGATTTGCCTTCCTTTTCTACATTATGCAGGATTTTCATAGCAATCAAAAGACATCTCTCCCCCGTTGCAAAAACTGTGACTTTGGAATGTCCGTCTTTGTTCTGCCTATGCAAATATTCCCATTTCCCAACGCGAATCGTGGAAGGCTCTTTAGCAGGCAATAAAACCCTACCGGCACGAGGATAGCGTATTGCTAATGGATGCGCATACGTAGCGCTAAATGCAAGCATTTCTCTTAATTCATCAGTATCTTTCGGCGAAGCAATCGCTAAATTCGGAATCAATGACAGATAGGAAAGGTCGAACACCCCTTGATGAGTCTCCCCATCCGCACCCGAAATCCCTGCACGATCGATACAAAAAGTCACCGGTAAATCCTGCGCGCAAACGTCATGAATAATCTCATCAAACGCACGTTGTAAAAACGTCGAATAAATCGCATAATACGGCTTTAACCCGCCCACAGCCATGGAAGAACAAAGAACTGAAGCATTTTCTTCACAAATCCCGACGTCAAAAGCTCTGTCGGGATACAATTCGAAGAAACGGCTAAGTCCCAGAGCCTCTTTCATTGCCGCAGAAACCACCACCACGGAAGAATCTTTTTCCGCCAAAGCACATAAACTTTCACCCAAAACCTCGGAATACTCCGTAACTTTAGGCGAACCAACCGGAGGAACACCATGCGTATTGGTAGGATGTTCTTCGCTAAATTCATACCCCTTGCCCTTTTTGGTGACGATGTGCAATAAAACGGATTCATGCTTTAATAATTCCTTCGCTTCCGCCATCGCCTCGAGCATTTCTTCTAAATCGTTGCCGTTTCTTACCCCAAGATAATGCAGGCCAAACCCCTCTAAAAGTTTGACGTGTTCCGCCTTTCCCGATTCACGGAGCTGGGTTATTATGTCATACATACCTCCGACTGTTGGAGATATCGACATACCGTTATCATTTAAGATGATAAGAATTTTCGTGTCAAGTATCTTTAAGCTGCTTAACGCCTCGTAAACCAATCCGTTATTAAAAGAACCGTCGCCAATATAGGCTATAACGTGATGGTCCCCCCCCTTTAAATCACGAGCTTTACCAAGCCCAATTGCCGCAGACACCGAAGTCCCTGCGTGCCCTGTGTCATAGCAGTCATACTCGCTTTCCATGCGTTTTGGAAAACCGGAAATCCCGTTTTCTTGGCGCAATGTGGAAAAGTTTTCATAACGCCCCGTCAACAGTTTATACGAATAGCATTGATGCCCAACGTCAAAAACAATTTTATCTTGAGGAAAGTCAAATACGGAAAAAAGCGCGACGGTAGATTCCACAGCACCCAAATTCGACGCAAGATGCCCCCCACATTGCATTACCGTATCATAAATGACAGTACGCAACTCGTCGCATAAAACGTTCAATTCATTTTTTGACAACTTTTTAATTTGTTCAGGCGTCAATCCTTTTAACATAAACCCCTCTCAAATACAATACCGAATTAATTGCTACGCTTTAATACGTAAGTGACTAATGCTTTCAAAAAGGAAACGTCCCCGTCTACACCTTCTAAAACAGCCAAACAATCTTGAGCACACATATCCGCACGTATCTTCGCCCCTTCCAAGCCGTATAGCTTCACGCACGTAAGTTTATTTTCCTTTTCATCCTTGCCAATCGTTTTCCCAAGCAAAGCCGTATCACCCGTAACGTCTAAAATATCATCCGTCATTTGAAAAAGCTTTCCAAGCAAACGCCCGAAACTTTCCAAAGACAAATAACTCTTATTATCACTCAAAATACTAGCAATAACAATCGGCGCTAACAATAATTTACCCGTTTTGTGCTCATAAATATACCCAAGATCTTCCTCTGATATATCTCGGCATTGCTCCGAGTACCACAAATCGGCAGACTGTCCGGCTATCATACCGTAAATCCCGGCACACTCGTTTAAAAACTTGGCCGCTAAGGCATATTTTTCCCCTTTCATGCTTTGATCAAAGCAAATGGCATACGCCTCGTTCAGCAAAGCGTCCCCCGCCAAGATAGCATTTGCCTCACCAAACTGTCTATGGCTAGACGGTTTCCCACGGCGAAAATCATCATTATCCATCGCAGGCAGATCATCGTGAATCAAAGAATACGTATGAATCATCTCTAAAGCCAAAGCAAAAGGCAATATTTCCTCTTGCGGCAAAGCAAGCACCTCTGCGCAAGCCAAGGCAAGGATAGGACGAACACGTTTCCCGCCGTTCAACAAGCTGTAACGCATGCTATCCCCTAAAATTGAGGGGTGCGTATTCATTTTTTCCGCATAATTTGTCATATATGCTTCAAATGCAGACAAATAGCGATCATAGCGAAGATTAAAATCGTTCAAAATCTTTACTCCTTATATGCTGCAATACAAGTATTATACATTAACATTGTAATCGTCATCGGCCCAACCCCACCGGGGACAGGCGTAATATACGACGTTTTTTCCTTTACGTTTTCAAAATCTATGTCACCGCACAGCTTGCCGTTTTCATCACGATTCATCCCAACGTCTATGACAACCGCGCCCGGTTTTACCATATCCTCCGTGACAAATTTAGCTTTGCCCACAGCGGCAATCAAAATATCAGCCGCTTGGCAAATTTCTGGCAGATTTTTTGTTTTACTGTGGCAAATGGTAACCGTTGCGTTGGCGTTTAGTAAAAGCATGGCCATCGGCTTCCCCACCGTCTCGCTTCGTCCAAGGATTACCGCATGCTTTCCAACAAGGTCAATCCCTTCCCCTTCCAGCATTTTCATTACACCTAAAGGCGTGCATGCAACGATATCCGCCTTGCCTTGCGCCAAAAGCCCTAAATGCTTTGCTGAAAAGCCATCCACGTCTTTCTCAAACGGGATATGCTCCGATGCCGCTTCCGAGTCCAAATGACGAGGCAACGGCAGTTGCAATAAAATACCATCTACTTCCTTTTGAACAGCAAGCTCGTCCAACAATTCTTCCAACGCTGCTTGCGTTGTTTCCGCAGGCAATTCGTAAGAATATGACCGAATGCCAAGCTCTTCACACGCCCTTATTTTATTTCGCACGTAAATACGAGAAGCGGGGTCATCCCCGACAATTACGACAGCGAGCCCCGGTTTCTTTTCATGAAATTCAATTTTCTCTTTTAACTGTGCACGCAACGTTGCCGCCCAGGCTTTTCCATCAATTAATTTCATCTCTTTCCTCGATTATTTATTGATAACCCCTGACAATACGCCATTGACAAAATCCGCACTCGTTTCCGTGGAATATTTACGAGCGAGCCCTGCCGCCTCCGAAACCGAAACCACGGGGGGAATATCGTCAAAATATTTTATTTCAGCCATGGCGATTAATAAAATACTTTTATCCGTAGGATTGATTCTATTTTCACGATAATGATGACAAGCTTCTTCAATACCCGCAATAAGTTCTGCGCGATGCTCTTCCACTGTCGCCACTAAATCAGCCGCAAAAAGCAAATCCTCTTCGTTGTCCAAAAGCCCAAACTGCTTATAGATTTTCTTTTTTAACGCGTCCATACAATCGCTATTAAACTGTTGCGCAAAAATAATGTTTAATGCCGCTTCTCTTGCTGCGTTTCTCATAACCGTCTCCGTAAGTACTCTTTACACGACAAAAACCCATTCGCGTTAAGCGAAGGGTTTGTCAATTCTATTAAACGTTTTTTTCTTCTTCAACAACCGCAGGGTCTTTCTCGGGTTCAATCTGGACGTTTTCAAAGACAACGTCTTGAATGTGCACATTCACCTCTGCCACCTTGAAATGCGTCATATTTTCTACGCTCTGCTTTACGGTCTGTTGAACGCGATACGCCACGTCAGGAACATTATAGCCGTATTTAACTACCACGGCAATATCAACGTACACCCCGTCTTTTTCCACGTATAACGATACGCCGTCGCGCTTGCTTTGGGAAGGAATTACCCCTTCAACTTCTGCTACCGCAAGGGCAACGATATTTTGAACAATACCCGTATTGTAAACGATTTTTCCGCTCTGTTTTTTGCTTGAAGTTAATTTGATGTTAGACATTCAAATAGTCTCCTTTTTTTCTTCTAGACTATTATACCACATCTTTTTGAATAATTCTACTGTTTTACGAATATTTTTCTCGGTTTTTTTTCAGCTTTCAGCATAAACTGGCATGATTATAATATTCCCTGCCACAACCCCTGTCTCATTTTTCATAATATTGTAAATTGACAATGCCGTATCATAATTTAATTCAGATGAATTAATAAACACATTGATATTATCCGATTCAGACGAAACCGCTACTACCGCATCCGAAAAACCGAGCGATTTTACCATTGTTTCAAGCAATAATTCCTTTTCCATCGCGGATACGATTTCCATCTTCATCGCCGTCGCTTCCTCGTACTTTTCGTCGCCAGCCTCGTAAAGAGCGATAACACTATCAAGCTGTACAATTTCTTCGTTTCGCGTTGTGGTCCGTTCGGAGCGGTACGTGGTAAAATAATTCGCCACCGTTACCCCGTCCCCCGAAGCACTTGCAGAAACAGACGTCGCAAACACAAAGTTTAAAATTGCCGTTACCGCAAGTAAAAGTACCAAGGAAGTCATGATAATGATTTTCTTTTTGTTTGACATAAATATATCTCCTTTAATCTTTTTTTAAATAAATTTTTACATTTTTTTGTTCAATATTCAACGCCGTAGCCACAGCTTCTCGCACGGAAATGACAACCTGAAAATCTCGCGCCCCATCACATACAACTACTGCACTTTTTACACAATCCTCCGACTCGTAAACCATCACGTCAGCGTCACCAACCCCTTCAATCCCCTCCAATAGTTCAATCAATTTTTGTTCCGTATTACTTTTAGCGACCGTCACAACCTCTTCATTTTTTTCACCAAAAACCATCCAAGCTGCAAAAAACAGCACCAGAGCAAAAGACGCATATAAAAGTATTTCCTTTATTCTTTTTTTCTTATATTTGGACATACCAGCGGAAGAAACGCCTAAGCTTTCTTTATTATCTATTTGATTATTCAATCATAACCTCACTACAGTAATTTTTTGTTAAATACTCCGAAACCGCATTTCGAACAGTATCCGCATGTGTCTCCAACCCATATACTTGAATGCATTTTATATAGATTTCATCGGTTTTATACCCCATCGCCTCTCTTTCTCCCCATTCCCACTCAATAATTATCCGTGTATCAACCGCGTACAAATCGGCAAGCTCTTCTGCCAAATCCTCTTGGGCTTGATGGACTCTCATTTCACTGTAATACTGTATGAACGCGTTGTCCGCTTGTATGCTTGATTCTGTAAAATTCCCCGTAAATTTTTCCCCGTTTATATTCGGCGGTTCACCAATATTAAAAAAATCCAATATTGGCGACACAATAACTAAAATACAAACAAGATGCATAATCCCTTTAATGGTTTTTGAGGTTTTTCCATCAGGCACCACGGCGGTTAAAATTGAATATAGAATCACAATTCCCGTTACGCTTAATACATACGCATTCATAATAGCGCCTCCGTACAATAGACCATAATCATGATGGAAAGGAAATATAAAAAAGCCACAAAAAGCAAACACGCCGTACAATAATGCAAATTATCTGCCGTTTCCCCCAAAACATCGGACACTTTACCATTCCCTAACGACTGTGTAACAGCGGAAGTCAATCGCAATAAAATGGTGGTAGCGATTAATAGAATTAACGGTTCGAAAAGCACCGCAAGCATCAAAAAAATCCCCATGCTTCCCAAAGAATTTTTAATTAATATACTGCCTGCAACCGCTAAATCAAAGCCATTTGACAAAAATCCCCCCACTATTGGAATCCCATTCCCTATTGCATATTTTGCCGCACGCCGCACCATTCCATCATATACCGAAGCGGTTATTCCCTGCAAAGTAAAAAACAAGCCAAAAATCGAAATACTTAAACCGATAATCCATTTATTTAAGCTTTTAAATAATGCCGTAAACTTGCCAATCTTTAATTCTTTGGTGAAATTCCCAGCCATAGAAAAAACAATGATTACAATAGTAAGTGGAAATACTACGTCAGTCAATAACGTGCAAATCGTTGTAGAAAAAAAGCCCACAGACGTTTTACATACAGCCGAAGTTACTCCACTTCCACATACGGTCAGTAACGTTAGCATGATTGGAAAAACAACCTTCATTTGCTTATTCATTGATTCAATACCATTCAAAGTCTTAGATAGGCAAGCTGTTAACACTGCTGTTAATGGTATCAAAACACCTGCATAAGCAATGATATTCATCATTTCAGACATTGTATCTCCAGGCACCGTGCTTTTGAGCATTGAAAGCAGTCCCAACAACAGGGCAATGGACATAATACACGCGAAAGACGGAGCAATTTCCGTGATTTGAGAGAATAAGACCAACAATAGTTCTTTTCCTAAACTACTGTAATTTACATTTGCCCCTTTAATATACTGAAGCAATCTATCTGCAACCGTTGTTCCTGCAAAACCTTCGATTGTGTCAAAATATTCTTGCAGTTCCGAAAAATCCAATTCCTCAATTTGTTCTCGGATGTTTTCCTCAAGCCCCGCCTCTTCACTCTTTTGCGATGACTCAACCGCATAAACAATTATCCGTTTCTGTGGAAACATTATTGTGCATAAACTTATAAAAAGAGCCCCTATACAAATAAGGATACAAAATCTAACAAACGTTGTCTTTCTTTGAATTATCATGCCAAGTGCAAAAATCCCTGTATTAACCCAAGCAAGCCTTCGATGATCGGAAGCGCCAATATAAGAATTGTCACCTTGCCTGCCAACGCCACTTTATCGGCAATAGAACTACTTCCAAAATCATTTAAAATACCAACCCCGAACTCCGTCAAATACCCCACGCCAACTATCTTTAATAGTATTTTCAATAGGCCGTTTTGAATACCGACGGTATGGGCAATCGAGGCAAAAATATGTAAAGTTTCTCCTAATGCATCCACGATAAACAAAAGAATAACAATAACGCCTGTAACCGTTACAGCAAAAGACAATTCCGGTTTTGTTCCCTTTAATAATATCGCTGTAATTGCAGTAATAAATCCCACCGCAATTATTTTCATAATTTCTTGCATACCCTCTCCGTTTATCGCTATAATTCAAATATAGAACGGATTTGCACAAATAAATCACCAATCATTCCAATAACTACCGCCAAGACGATAATGAGCCCCACGATACTGACCAATGTTGCAATATCTTCACGATCCGATTTTTTAAGTATTTGGCATATAACCGTAATGATAATTCCAATCGCTGCCATTTTAAACAAGATGGTTATATCCATTCAATACCTCTTTATATGATAATTATCAAGATGAAAAGACCGCATAAAAAACCTATTTTTATGTATAAATCTGCATATTTTTTACATGTGTTTTCCGCAATAATTTGCCTAGAATTCAACTCTTCTTTTATGGAGGTAAAATAGCCTTTTTGCGAAGCACTGTCGCCTTTTCCCAACATGGAAAAATAATTCTCAATAAGACGTTGCTCCTCTTTTACCAAAAAAGAAAATGCTGTATCCTCTACTATTTCAGCAATCAAAAAGTTATCCTCGTTCAATCCATGAGAAAATTCCTCGATAAAAAGGCGAAACTCTCCTTTGTAGGGATATTTAACAAGAAACTCTCGCAGTGGCCGTCGATAATACCCAAGCTCAGCCAAAAAACGTTCATTAAATTGAAAAAATTGTCGAAAAAAGTCTTGTCTTTTTCTATATTTTCCTGCAAGCTTGTACCCACAAAAGGTGGTAAAGGCTACTATCACTATTCCCAAAAAGAACTTTAACATGGAGCGTATTCCATACCTTTTTCAGCAAAAATTCTTGCCATCATACCAATCTCATCCGCTAATAATACGTAACGTTCAAATAGGCCTAGAAAAGGTTCTTTCACATAATTCATATCGGAAAAATGAGCACTTGCCAATACAGTAATGCCTGCGTTTATCACTTGTTTCAATGCAATACAGTCATCAAAAGACAGCTCGTCCGTGATAATTACATCCGGCTTCATCGCTCTAATCCCCATTTCAAATGCCGTTTTTTTATCCGCATATGCGATTACGTCACAGGTCTTTCCCACATTTCCAATCGAAATCTCCCCACGTTCATAAGTCGGATCGTAG
>JAZQGK010000102.1:0-5013 GCA_045539975.1 Candidatus Scatosoma sp.
GCTTTGCGTATAAAGAGGGATATAAGTGCGATTTGTTGGAAAATCGAATTTCCGAGCAAACGCTTGCCAGCGATAACGTAGAGTTATCCATCAAGCCTTACGAAATTATTACGTTAAAATTTGTTTTATGAGAAAAATTAAAAAGACAATTTGTTTGGGATTAGCGGTACTGGCGGCGGTTTTATCCGCCTGCTCGTCCGCTAATTCTATAAAATGCGTTGCGCCGACCAACGGGGAAACGAAGGTTGCCATCGTCAATACGGAGCTACGGGAATTTCTTTCGCAAAAGTGGACGAACGATTTGTGTGATCGCTATCACGAAGACGGGTGGGGACATTATGAGCCTTGCTATATTGATTTTAAATGGTCGGGCAATGCTGATACGTTTATGCTGTCCAAGAATGCGGACATGTCCGATGCGATTTGTTATGAATGCGAGGGAGATAGTATATCTATCCGTGGATTCAACGCAAATACGGCATATTATTGGCAGGTTGAAAATGCGCACGGCAAAAGCGACGTGTATACGTTTACAACAGAGCAAACGGTTAGAACGGTGTATATAGGCGGCGTTACCAACTCCCGTGATATGGGTGGTTGGACGGTTTACGGCGAAGACGGAGAAGAATGCGGATATATTCGGCAGGATTTGCTCTTCCGTTCGGCAACGCTGGATAATATTTCTGCGGAGGGTATCGAATACCTTACCAACGATTTAAACGTCAAAACGGAGCTGGATTTGCGTGCGGAAACGGAAACGCACAATAGACCTATCATTGACGGGGTCAATTATATCAATATTTCCTGTCCTCAATATGCATATAGCGGTATGGGGATATTCGAGTTTGGTAACGATAAAATTGAAAACCAAACGACTGCCGTCAAGGAAATTATGTCTGTATTTGCGGACGAAAATAATTATCCTATCAATTTCCATTGTGCTATCGGTAGGGATAGGACGGGCACGATAGCCTTTTTGTTGGGCGCATTGTGCGGCATGAGCGAAGAGGATTTGTGTCGAGAGTATGATATTTCCTATTTTGCGGGGCTTGATGATTCTAAGCCGTCATGGATGCATAAGCAGGCTTTTTTGCCTTTGGTGAATAAGATGAAAAATTACAGCGGGGAAAAGGATTCCTTGGCGTATAACACGCGAAAATATTTGTTGGACATCGGGCTTACGCAAGCGCAAGTGGATAACATATACAATATTCTTGTAGAGAAACGGTGAAGTTATGAAAAATCAAGTTCAATTTAAGCGTTTGGGACGATGATTGATTGTTCGAGAAATGTCGTTATGAACGTAAAAACTTTAAAAAAGTGTATTGACTTAACCGCAGACTTGGGTTATAATACTTTGTGCTTATACATAGAAGATACTTACGAGTGGATAACATATACAATATTCTTGTAGAAGAAAGGAGAAAGTTATGAAAAATCAAGTTCAATTTAAGCATTTTGGGACAATGATTGATTGCTCTCGAAATGCGGTCATGAACGTAAAAACTTTGAAAAAGTGGATTGACTTAACCGCAGACTTGGGTTATAATACTTTGTGCTTATACATGGAAGATACTTACGAAGTCGCGGACGAGCCGTACTTTGGGTATTTGCGAGGGCGTTATTCCAAAGAAGAGTTAAAAGAAATCGACGAATATGCAAAAAAACAGGGAATGGAGGTCATTCCGTGCATTCAAACGCTTGCGCATTTGAACCAAATTTTTCGTTGGCCGAAATACCGTTCCTATAATGATACGGGCGATATTTTACTCATCGACAACGAAGACGTTTATACCCTTATTGATAGGTGTTTTCAAACGCTGTCGGAGTGTTTATCTACGAAAACAATCAATATCGGCATGGACGAAGCCTTTATGATGGGACGGGGAAGATATTTCAATCTCCACGGCAATGCGGACAGAGCGGAGCTGTTTTTAAGACATTTAAACAGAGTGGCTGCGCTCGGCGAAAAATACGGTTTTACCATGCTGATGTGGTCGGATATGTTCTTTAATCTGCTTGATGAAAAGGCGGATAATTTTGCAAAGGTGCAGGCGAAAATTCCTAACAGCGTGAAGCTTATTTACTGGGATTATTATTCCACGGAAAAGGAAAATTACGATAAAAAAATAACGAAGAATCAACAGCTTTGTAAGGACGCTTGGTTTGCAGGCGGCTTGTGGAGCTGGACGGGTTTTGCTCCGCACAACGTGTATAGTATAGAAACGACGAAAGCGGCTTTTGAAAGCTGTATAGAACACGGCGTATCTTCCGTTTTTTTGACGATGTGGGGGGATAATGGCGGAGAATGCAGCCGATTTGCTTTGCTTCCGTCTTTGTTTTACGCATCCGAGCTTGCAAAAGGCAATCACGACGAAAGCTTGATAAAAGCGAAATTCCAAGAAAAATTCGGCATCGCTTTCGATGACTTTATGTGGGTGGATTTGCCCGTTTCTTCCTACAACGCTAAGGAGCGGACGTGCAATCCCGATAAGTATATTTTATACAACGACCCTCTTGCAGGGATTATGGATTCCGCAATATGGGATTCTTGCGAGGAAGAGTATGCACAATGCGCCCAACGCTTGGCGAAGCTGACCGAACATTCCGATTTCGGATTTGTGTTTAAGACGTTAAAGACGCTGAGCGAAGTTCTGGCGGTGAAAGGCGCTTTGGGGATTCAAACACGCACTGCCTACAAAGCAGGGGATAAGAAGACTTTACAAGCGTTGCTTTGCCGTTATGAGGAAGCTATCGAAAAGACAGAGGCGTTTTATCAATCTTTTAGGGCGCAGTGGTACTTGGAAAACAAACCGCACGGTTTTAACGTACAAGACGTGCGCATCGGCGGTATGATTATGCGTTTGAAAAATGGTAAAGCGCTTTTAGAGGAATATCTTGACGGCAAGATTGATAAGATAGAAGAATTGGAAGAAAACTTGTTAAATTGTGCGGATTTCGAAGTAGAACCCAAAAAAGCAGTTACTTTTGCGCGGTGGGATGAGATGACTTCCGTTTGTAAATTTTAAGAGGTAAATATGGCAATTATTTTTAATGAACAATCCAAAACTTTTAAGTTAGATACAAGCATTTCCAGCTATATCATCAAGATATATGAGGGCGGGTATCTTCTTAATCTGTATTATGGAAGAAAAATCCCCGAAAATATGGTAGAGGGATTTGCTATTAGGGCGAAAAACGCTTCCTTTTCCCCTGCGGATTCCGTAATGGGGGAGGGGGATTTTGCACCCGATTCTGCACCGATTGAGTATGGCTGTGACGGTGCAGGGGATTTTAGAATTTCCGCTATCAAAGTGCAAAATCATAACGGCGACAGCGTGACGGATTTGCGATATTTGTCGCATAAAATTTATCAAGGAAAGCCGTTCATCAAAGACATGCCTGCCTCTTTTGCCGAAAAAGACGAAGCAACGACGCTTGAAATTACGACGGTGGACAAGGTTACAAATTTACAAGTAATCCTTGTTTATACTGTCTTTGAAACGCTGGGTGTTATGACCAAAAGCGTACAAATTAAAAATAATTCTGATAAGGATATGTTCATTGAAAGGGCGTTCAGCCTTTGCAATGATTTCCCGAAGATGGATTTCGATTTGATTTCTCTTTACGGCAGACATTATTTTGAAAGAAAAATCGAAAGAAGAGCCTTGGCGCACGGTTTGCAAGGCGTAGAGAGCAATAAGGGGATTTCCAGCCATTGTCAAAATCCTTTTGTTGCGTTGGTGGCTAAAGAGACGGACGAAGAGCGTGGCGAAGCCTATGGGTTTAACTTGGTCTATTCGGGAAATTTCTCGGCTTTGGTCGAATGCGATTACAACGATTCCGCAAGATTGATTATGGGTATCAATCCCAACCATTTCTCTTGGAAATTGCGCCCTGCGGAGACGTTTTATACTCCCGAAGTCGTTTGTGTGTATTCGCCAAACGGGTTGGGAGAAATGAGCCGAACCTTCCACAAATTTTACAACAAGCACCTTATTAAATGGAAACGCAAGTACGAAAAACGTCCTGTTCTTATCAACAGCTGGGAAGCGGCTTATTTTGATATCAACAGTGAAAAGCTCCTCGATTTTGCCGTAGCTGCCAAGGATTTGGGCATTGATATGCTCGTTATGGACGACGGTTGGTTTGGGCATAGAAACAACGATAAATCCTCGCTCGGCGATTGGTTTGTGAATCAGGAGAAATTCCCCGACGGCTTGACGCCGTTTATTGATAAGGTACATGAAATTGGCTTAAAGTTCGGCATTTGGTTCGAACCTGAAATGATTTCTCCCGATTCCGATTTGTTTAGGGCGCATCCCGATATGTGCGTACATGCCAAGGGCAGAGCGCCCATGTTGGGGAGAACGCAGTACGTCTTGGACGTGTCAAGAGAAGACGTCAGAGATTTGATTTGGGAACAGCTTGACGCGATTCTTTCCGCAAACAAAATCGATTACGTAAAGTGGGATTTTAACCGTTATATTTCGGATGCGGATTCCGCTATTCTGCCTGCCGACCAAAAGAAAGAATTTTTCCATCGTTTCATCCTCGGTACGTATGATTTGATGAACCGTTTAACGACGAAATATCCCGATATTTTGTTGGAAAGCTGTTCGGGTGGCGGCGGTAGATTTGACCCTGCCATGCTCTATTATTCACCGCAAATTTGGACGAGCGACAACACGGACGCTATCGATAGGCTTTCCATTCAATTCGGCACGTCGCTTTGCTATCCTGCTTCGTCAATGGGGGCGCACGTATCCGATTATCCTCGCGCTTTCTACGGCACGAAAGCGGACGTTGCACTTTGGGGTTCGTTTGGGTATGAGCTCGATATTAGAAAATTAACGGAGGAACAAAAGACAGAGTTTAAAGGGCATATTGCTCAGTATCATAAGTATTACGATTTAATCCATTTTGGGGATTTGTATCGTGTGCTTTCGCCGTTTGATAAAGGGAGTAAAGTGGCTTGGGAATTTGTCAGCGAGGACAAATCGCAATGCTTAT
>JAZQGK010000103.1:0-8118 GCA_045539975.1 Candidatus Scatosoma sp.
CTACTTCAATGCAGTTTACGGCGCGGCGGCTACTACCATGAAGACGGTGTATACGGAAATGAAAGCGGAATTGGCAAGCATGAGTTTGAGCGGCAATATCTATGACGCACCTTGCGGATTCAATGATTGGGATAACAATTATTTGAAGACACAGCTTGGCAGATTAGAAACGGCGATCAGTGAAATTGCAAGCTTGCAGTCGAGCGATCCTACGAAATATCAGCTTATCTACGATGCAATCGTTTGCGAATCGATCAGCTTCCGCTATATCTATAAAGAAAACTCTTTGTTCGGTTGGGGTGGTAATTATGATACCGACGCATGGGGCACGTTTGAAGAAGACGTTACTCGTCTTGGTTTCACGATGATTCGTGAAGGAGAAACAATGGATTCTTATCTCTGATAAGAAACAAATTGTAAAAAACAATAAATTGGCGAAAGGCTTCTTGATGGCTTTGTCCTCAAGGAGCCAAAGCCAAGTATTCGTTAGTGGAGAAATATATGAATACTTTGCAGATAGAAAATAAAAAGTCGAGATTGGAAATTGACCTTAATAAAGCTGCCGTTATCCATATGCAGGGAAATGGCAGGGATTTATGCGAGGGGAACACCTATCCGCTTTTTGTTGTATCTATTATTGAAGAGAATTATGAAAATAAGAAGATATCTGCCACGGAATTTGTTTTTCAAAATATGGAAAACGATGGGGGCAGGTACGTATTGAATTACTCTTATCATGGGAAATACATCGTCAGCGCTGAGATTGGCGGCGATTGGGAAACGGACGAATTCCGTTTTCGTTGCCGTGTAAAAAATAATACAAATGCGTTGGTTGAGTGGGTGGAATATCCTGGTTTGTCGTGGAAAGACGATTTAGACGGCTCTAGAAATTCGCAAATGCTGTGGCTATTCAACGAAGGGGCGCTTGTAAGTTATAACAAAGACAAAATGTGGCCGTATGAAGATCCAGGCTATCCCAGTTGGGGTTCTTTTGGGATTTACCCAAATATGGTAGAATCACAATTTATGGCGTATTTATACAAGGATGGAGGGCTTTATATCGGTTGTCACGATAAAGACGACAACGTTAAGCAACTCGACTTTTATCATAAAGACGACAGAATAAAACTGCAACTTCGTTTTTATAGCGGCGTAGATTACGGGGAAGATTTTTCTATGGATTTTGATGCCGTTTTCTGCTTCTTTAAAGGGGAGTGGCAGGACGCTTGCGAGATTTATCGCAGATGGTTTGAAAAGGTTACAAATATTAAAAAAATTGAAAATAATGAAAAACTGCCGGTGTGGTATGAAGAATCTCCGTTGGTTGTCGCATTGCCAATTAGAGGTGCGCACGATACCGAATCGGGTATGCCCCCTAATAAATTGTACCCCTATAATAATTTATTAAAAGAAGTTGAAAAGATTGAGAAAAAAGCAAAAGGCAAACTGCTTATTCTTTTGATGCAATGGGAAGGTACTGCGCCTTGGGCCCCGCCTTACGTTTGGCCGCCGTACGGTGGAGAGGAAGGCTTTAAAGAGTTTTCCGAAAAACTTCACGAGAAAGGGCATTATTTAGGGCTTTATTGTAGTGGCTTTGCATGGACGCAGCAAAGTAAAACAGTTCCCGAATATAACAAGGAAAAAGAGTTTAAAGAAAAGAATTTAAAAGCCGAAATGTGCGTTGGGCCAGACCAACGGTTAGAGTATAGAACGGTTTGTACGTCGCAGACTCTTGGTTATGATTTTTGTCCAAACAGCAAGTTTTTACGTGAAGTTATAAAGCAAGAAGTAAAAAATATGTTTAACGCGGGGGTAGATTACATTCAGCTCCTTGACCAAAATCATGGCGGAGGCAGTTATTTCTGTTACTCGAAAGACCACGGACATCCACCCGTTCCTGGAAAATGGCAAGTAGATTCGGTGAATGAAATTTTGAAAAACGTATATCAGGATAAAAAAGTCTTCGGCTGTGAGTCTGCAGCGGCGCAAGCGTTTATCGATAATTTGCGTTTTAGTGATAATCGCTATACCCTGGCGGAGCTTGTCGGCGACGCAGTACCTGCTTATTCGTATATTTATCACAGCCGTGTAAATAATTTCATGGGCAATCAGTGTTGCAGTGAAATGCGTTATCACGAAGACGATTATTGCTATCGTTTAGCATATTCTTTCTTGGCTGGTGATATGCTTACGGTTGTTATCAATGAGGATGGAGAGGTTATCCATCATTGGGGCGCGGCAAGGGAAAATGAGAAAAATCCTAATCAAAAAAGTTTGTATGAGCTGATTTCTAAATGTAATTCGTGGCGAGTAAATGCAAAGCAATACCTTTGTTACGGTGATATGCAAAAACCGTTGCCGTATGCGTGTGAAGAATATTGTTTGTTTGAGGTATTTAGAAGACAAAATTTCGAGAAAAAAGTTCCCAAAGTGCTCTCTAATGCGTTTTCTTACGGTAACAAGCGTGCGGATATTTTTGTGAATTATACCAAGGAAGAAGTTACCATTTCTATTTCTCAAAAAGCAGGAGAAAAGATTTATGCAACGGCAGAGGACTATAAAAACGGATTGTCTATCGTTCGTAGCAGTGAAAAATTGAAGATTGCTCCGCTGACGGTCGTTCTTATAGAAAATGAGAAGTGAGGTTGTTTAATTTTTTACATAATATAGCAAAAAAATGCAGCGATAGATATACGCTGCATTTTTTATATTTGAGTAAAAAAATTAGTCTTTATTTTTCGAGATGGATTTTCGATATTCCGAAGGGGAACAACCATAAAATTTTTCAAAGGAACGATATAAGCTTGACTTGTCTCCAAATCCACATTTTTCAGCGATTTCTTCCATAGAAAAATTGGAATTGTCAGTGAGCAGAGCAGCCGCCTTGCGAGAGCGTTCTCTTGCGATATATTCAATAGGGGAATAACCGAATTTTTGCTTGAAAGCACGACTAAAATAAGAAGGGTTGTAAAAACATTTTTGTGCTAAATTTTCAAGAGAAAGTTTTTGGTTTAAATTTTCGTCGATAAATTCGGATAAGGCGCGCCAAACTTCGCTAAGTTCCCTACTTTCATTTTGATGAGAAGTGTGCATTTTTCGCAAAAGTTTTGCGACAAGTATTGTAATATAGCTTTCTAAAACGGCGTTTCTTTCCGAATTGTTCGCGTTGTATTCTTTGTACATATCCAAAAGAATTCCTTCGATTAAAGTACGTTCGTGACCGTCGAAGGTAAATCGACCGATGGGGGTTTGCTCGGATTGAATTTCTTCCAAAGCGGACAACGACAAAAGATCTAGAGCGTTATCTCTATCAATTACGCGTTTAACAATGGTTTCGGGTGAGAAACAAATATTAAAATACGTAAATTGTTCTGAAGTCTTGAACGAATGGGTACAATTACGGTTCATAAAGAACATATCCCCACGATACGCATCATAAGAGATCCCATTAATTATTTGCGTTGCGAACCCGTCGATAATGTAAACAATTTCAGCAAATTCATGGCGATGCGGCGGAAGAGAATTGTTAATAACCTGCTCATCGAAAATGTGAAAGCTCAATTCACCTTGTATATAGTTTTCAAGCTTATATATTCTCATAATACAAGTATAACATCTTTTATTGGATTTTGCAACAAGAAGCGAATGATTTAAAATAAAAAATTTCGAATCGCAGATAAAGAGTAAAAAAATGCAACGAAAAGATAAAGAAACAATATTGACGAGAACGCTAAAATATGGTATACTTTAACTGCAAATTTTTGATTGAAAAGGAAGCTGGATTATGAGAAATATGAATGTCAAAATATATCCTAAAGTTTTTGAGACAGGTAAAACGCATACTATTTTTATTAGTGCAAAACTTAATAAAAATCAGGAAACACAAGGGATTTTTGTGAAAATTCAGCCTATGGAAGCCTACGGCGTTCCTCACAGTAAAATATATAGAATCGACGAAGAAGAGCGATATGATTATATCCCAGCAAAACAGGTAAAAAATGGGCTTTATCAAGTGGGATATGCCTTCTTTGACGAGCAAAAATACGACGTGAAAGTAAAATGCGGCGAAGAAGTGATTTTGAATACTCGAGTTTACTCAATTTTTGAAGATTTAGTGGGATTGATAGCGTATAAAGGGGATACGCATTTACACAGCAATCGCTCGGATGGGGAAGGCACGCCTTTTGAGGTGGGGTGTGCATATAGAGCAGCTGGATATGACTTCATTGCAATTACCGATCATCATAGATATTTCCCGTCTTTGGAAGGGAAAGCGGCCTTTGACGAATTGACGAATGAATTTACGGTATTTAAAGGCGAAGAGATACATAACCGTGATATGGGCTATACCCATATTATCAATTTTGACGGCAATTTTAGTGTTAATGACATCGTAGAAAAGCAATGGGATTTCGTGGAAAATGAAGTGGAAAAAATTTTGAAAGATATAGAAATAAACGATACGGTTGCGGATAAAAAAGATTGCGCGTATAGAATTTTTATTTCTAATCAAATTAGAAAGGGCGCCGGCGTTTCTATAATGGCACACCCGTTTTGGGACTGTTTTGGCGAATATAATATGCCGACGAAAACGGTGGAATACTTATTAAAAAATAATTGCTACGACGCTTTGGAATTGTTGGCTGGCAATGATTTGTCTGGTCAAAACGGCAATAATTTACAAATTGCTTTATGGGGCGAATTGCAGACGAAAGGGGCTCAGGTGGCTGTTTTGGGGGCAAGTGACGCGCATAGTACGAAGAGTAAAGATACGCTTTTTAACAAGCAATTTTCTTTTGTTTTTGCAAAAAATAGGGGTGAAATTAAAAATGCTATACGAGAGAGAAAAACAGTCGCCATTTTGGTGATTGACAAGGTAAATTATATGGTGTTTGGGGATTATCGTTTGGTAAAATATGCCAGGTTTTTATTCGACGAATATTTTCCAACTTATCAAAAGCTTACTCGAAAGCATGCGCGTGCTTTAGCGGAGAGAAAAAAGGATAAGATTAGTAAAATAGAAAAGGCAATCCTTGCATTCAAGAAAGATTTTTTTGCGTGGTAAAATAAATAACGATAGGGTAAAGAAAGTTTTATTATTTTGACGTTATGAATAACGAGGTTATTTTTCATCGTTATGAAGAACTGGGTTATGAAGAACTGTTCTCTAGGAGAAACTGCAAATCACGCTTGTTATGGGTTAAAATAATACTGCATATATAATTATAACGCGAACTTTATATGAGATATAACAACCCCTAAAGGAAAAAGATAGTCAATGGTTTTAGAAATAGGATGAAAGAGTTAACGGGAAGAAAGGATAAGAAGGCATTAGGGAGTTCAACATTACTAATTGTATTATGTTGGACTGTTTATACGTGTTCATATTTAGGGAAATTGGGTTATAATGCCAATATTACACAAATAGAAGAAGTATATTCTATTTCCCATTCTACCGCAGGCATGGTAAGCACGTTTTTCTTTTTTGCTTATGGCATTGGACAAATATTTAATGGGATATTTAGTAGGAAATATAATATACGTTTATTTGTTTTTGGTAGCTTATTGGTTTCAGGGGTGATGAATATTTTAGTTGCGATATCGGAGAATTTTTCTCTTGTAAAATATTTTTGGCTTATAAACGGTGCTGCGTTGTCAGTTCTTTGGCCGTCTTTAATTCGGTTGTTGTCAGAGACTCTTGATGAAAAGGAGATTGGACGGGCTGTAATTGTAATGGGAACTACAGTTGCTACAGGAACTTTTTTTGTATATGGGTTAAGTGCACTATTTGTAGCCATTGCTTCTTGGTTCGTTATGTTTTTTACTGCGGGGATATTATTACCTTTGATTGCCGTAATTTGGTTATTTGCTTATCCTAAATTGGTAAAAGCGCAAGAGAAACAATCAAATGAAATGGTGCAAAATACTATTTTGAAAAATAAAAAAAATAATATTTTTTGGGTTTCAGTTTGCATTCTTGCTCTGTTCGCCGTTGTTGATAATCTTGTGAAAGACGGGCTGACAACATGGGTCCCGATGATACTGAAGGAAATATATGTAATGCCTGACTATATCAGCATATTACTAACGATGATTCTTCCAATATTGGCAATATTTGGTACGAGTATTACGGTAATGCTAAATAAGAAAATAAAAGATTTTGTTATGCTGTCAGCAATATTATTTCTTTTGTCCGCATTGCTTATAGGATTGGTAATATTATTTTTACCTACGGGTTTCGCGGTTGTAACATTGGGGAGTTTTGGTATAGTATCTTGTTTAATGTCAGGGGTAAACAACATTATTACAAGTATGGTTCCTTTATATTGGAAAGATAAGATAAATTCAGGTATGTTAGCAGGTGTCTTAAACGGATTTTGTTATTTGGGGAGCATGCTTAGTTCTTATGGATTAGGAGTAATCGCAGACGCCAAAGGTTGGGAGGCGGTATTTTTAACATTATTAGTTTTATGTGTTGTTACGGTTGTTGTGGCTATTTCTTATTGGGGAGGTAAGATTTTTGCCAAAAGGTGAGTGAAACACCTATTGCAATAGTATTATATTTGAAGTGGGAAAAATATAAGTAAAGCAGGCTAAAAATGAGAAAATTTTTAATTGTACCTGATTCCTTTAAGGGAACTTTGTCATCAAAGCAGATATGTGAAATTATAAAGGAACGGATAGCCGTTCACTTTTCCCAAGCCCAAACAATTACAATTCCTGTGGCTGATGGCGGAGAGGGAAGTGTGGATTGTTTTTTAAGTGCTTGCGGTGGCGAGTTGATAGAATGCGATGTAGTAAATCCTTTTTTCGAGAATATGAAATCCTTTTATGGATTGTTGTTCAATGGGAAAACCGCAGTTATTGAAATGGCAGCGTGTGCGGGATTGCCGCTTGTTGAAAATAGGAAAAATCCAATGCTCGCAACGACGTATGGGGTTGGATTACTTATAAAGGATGCAATCGAAAAGGGTGTCGAAGAAATTATTTTAGGACTTGGCGGTTCAGCGACCAATGATTTTGGTTGTGGTGCGGCTGCTGCTTTAGGGGTTCGTTTTTTAAATAAAAAAGGTGAGCCTTTTATCCCAACTGGTGGGAGTTTGTTCGAAATAGAAAAAATAGAGGCGAATGGCGTAGATTCTATATTTCGCAATATCAAACTAACAATTATGTGCGATATTAAAAATCCAGTTTACGGAGAAAACGGAGCTGCCTACGTATATGCACCACAGAAAGGCGCTACTCCAGAGGAAGTCGTTCTATTGGACGAGGGCTTAAAGCATATATGCAAAATAGTAAGGCGTGATTTAGGGAAGGACGTTTCTAACTTGGTCGGTGGCGGTGCGGCGGGTGCTATGGCTGCAGGTATGTACGCTTTTTTCGACGGCTGCATTCGTATGGGCATAGAGGTTGTCTTGGACGTTGTGCAATTTGACGACTTGCTTGACGGGGCGGACGTAGTGTTTACTGGCGAAGGAAAAATTGACAGTCAAAGTTTACAAGGGAAAGTGGTTTGTGGCGTAGCAAAGAGAGCGCACGCTAAAAACGTGCCTGTGATTGCGGTTGTCGGTGGCGTAGAAGGGGATATTGCTCCTATTTACGATATGGGGGTTAATTCCGTTTTTACTATCAATCGTATGCCTGAAGATTTTTCTATTAGTCGATATAAAAGTGAGGAAAATTTACGGCAAACAGTAGATAACATATTGAGAGCATTAAAGATATGAGGACATAAAAGCGATGAAAAGTATAAAAAATGCAAAAGTCTATATCGAAGGAAGAGGTTTTATTAGTACTTCATTGTCCTTTGATGAACGTATACAAGAAATAGGAGCTAGCATTGGTGAGGAAATAGTTGTTCCCAAAGACGCTATAGTACTGCCTGGTTTTATTGATCAACACATACATGGTGCAGGCGGATATGATTTTATGGATGGTTTTGTTTTAGGGTTGGAAACAATTTCAGCAACCCTTGCAAAAGAAGGGACGGTCGGCTATCTTGCAACAACCGTAAGTGCAAGTGTGGAAAAAACAAAACAAGCATTATATTCCGTGAGAGAATATAAGGCAATGCGGAAAAGTTGCGGGGCTGAGATTTTAGGCGTTCATTTGGAAGGT
>JAZQGK010000104.1:0-14082 GCA_045539975.1 Candidatus Scatosoma sp.
GGTATGCGTTCAACGCATACCTGCCCCTATCATTTTATAACTTTTACTCAAATTGATTTGCTAAAATATCTGCCGTTAAACGGGCTAAATTGACGTCGCTGCCGTCCATTTTTGCGCCGTCTTCTTTGGAGAGAACGGCAACCGCACCAAGGCAATCTCCGCCTGAAACGATGGGCACGATGACTTGCGCCGTGATGCCTTCTTCTCGCATGGCTGTGATGGGGACGATGTCTCCGCCCTCGGAAGCGTTGGCGATGTAGCTACGGCGTTCTTTTAAAATGCGATCCATGTCCTCGGAAAGGCCTTTTCCATCGAGGTCTTTTTTGCCCTCGCCAAAAGCATGCAAAATGCCGTCCGTGTCACAAATAACGGCAAGCTTTCCGCTCAGGTCGTTTAAGGAACGCGCGGTTGCTTTGCTGAATTTTTCCAAAGTGGCGATGGGGGAATATTTTTTGAGCATCAGCTCGTCTCTGTCGGTAAAGATTTCGAGGGGATCGCCTTCTTTAATGCGAAGGGTACGTCGAATTTCTTTGGGGATAACGACGCGGCCGAGTTCATCGATGCGTCTGACAATTCCGGTTGCTTTCATATATAAAAAATCTCCTTGCTTTACAAATTTGTACTGTTAGTATCTGTAAAACAAGGGAAATTATACTTGCAATCAAGTTAAAGAATTAACGTAAACTTGTAAAATTTTCAACGCAGTTTCTTTTTCGTTGTTGGAACAATGTTGAATGCGCTCGACTATATCTTGCTCTGTGATAGTTGTCGTGTCCAAATCGGCAACTAACAAATCATTGGGGGTGATGTGTAAAGCGACACAAATCTTCAACAGCGTATCAATGCGCATGGTAACGTTGCCCCGTTCAATATCTGCGTACGCGCGGTCGGAAAGGTCAGCTTTTTCCGCTACGTTGGCTTGCGTTAATCCTTGCGCTTTTCGAATGTTGTACAAATTATTTCCTATTGTGAGTAGATCTGTTATAAGCATTTTAGCTCCTCTTAATTTTATTATATAAGAATTATACTTCCTAAAACGCTTGACAAAAAGGAACTAAACATATATAATAATAGGCAGTATAGTGCCTATATGATATTTTTTTTAATATAGGCATTATAATACAAAGGTGTATATATCTCCCAAAGAGCCAGGAAATCAAGCGTTATATGTAGGACTAATTAATGCAGAACTGAAAATGTAGCCAAAAACAGAATAATGGGGCGAAATTCTTTTCGCTCCATTATTCCATATATGACTGTGATATAAAAAACGAGCAAAGAAAAAGGGAAAAAATAATTTTTCGGATTTTTTTCGAAAGTGGATAAAAATGAGTTGACAAACAAAAGTCATTAAGATATAATATAGTTCGTTAATGCGGTCGTGGCGGAACTGGCAGACGCGCAAGACTAAGGATCTTGTGGGTAACTCCATGCAGGTTCAATTCCTGTCGACCGCACCAGACGGGAACTATCCGAACCTTTCGGGTAGTTCTTTTCTTTTTCTTTAAAATCCTTATAAATAAAGGCTTTCAGCTCATTAGAAGGACGACAGCACTCGTTAGGAGCGCCGTCGGATGATTGTTTGTTTGTGAAAATATATGATAAAATGGAAATTATAAAATCTCCTCTTGCAAGAACGTAAAATCCACAAAAATAAGAGTAAGAGAAATCTAAATTAAAGCCAACCATTTAGTTGCTTTTTTTCGTATATTATAATCTGAATCGTGTTGCAACTCGTTTAAAATTTCTTTCGTTAGCAATTTTCTCTTTTTCATACAATCCACAATATATTCTCGTCTGAAAGCGTCATAGCTTTTCTCGTAAGCATAAAATAAAATTTCATCAGGTAAATCTTTTTTTGCGCTATACATAAAATCAATCGTGTACGAAACTAACGGTGTATAATTGTAAAAAGAAAACCTAATTTTTTTATAAGCGTCAACGAGCAATTGTTTATAATCTTTTTTATAGTTATTCATCAACATATGTATTGCGTTAATTGCGTTTTCTTTATTTTGCAACAACGTTAAAGCCAAATTTTCCACTTTTTTTGACTTTCTATAAGATAATGTATGATATATCTCAATATCAACATTTTTACTGTGAACATTCAATAGTGAGAACAGTAGTTCTTCGGGAATTATTTTAGGGCAGTCTTCATATTGAAAAGCATTTAAGATTAAGATTATATCATCTTCATTTTTTGTTTGCTTTAAATAATTAATACATTTTTCATATTCTATATCCGATGCCCAATGAGGAAAACTATAATTAAAGCAGTTTATTCTTGCTAATTTTAAAAATTCTTCAAACGTATGATTGTACGTCTTGGACACGTTATCCTTTTCTTCTTTTGGCAAAAATTTTTGAATTGTCGCGTTGTTTTTATATGTGAAAGAGATTAGACTTAAAAACCAGCCTATATCGTCTTTATTAATTTTTAATTTTTCAATATCTTTCAAAATATGCAATACTTTTTTTAGTCCGAAAATTTGATATATTGTAATACATAAATATTCGTAGCATAATATTTTATTTTTAGTCCATTTCCCATTTTCTATAAAATACTTGTAATAATTATTAAAAAATTGTTTTATCTCTACATCTCCTTGATAGTAATAGCACTTTAATATATCAAGTAATTGCGCAAACAAATTTCTATAAGGTACTTTGTTTTGTAAAAAATCTATTATGCTTTGCTTGAAATAAACTGTATCATCAAATAAGTTTATTAAATCAAATAAATAAGTGCCCTTACTCCCTTCGATTACAAAACTATAAGAACAGTCGTTAATGCAGGCATATAATAAAGTTTCTTTATATTCTTCTTTATCCTCGGCGGATTCAAGTTCTAAATATGCTCTACCCAACCCCTTTCTTATATTATCGATAAAATCCTTTTTAAGCATAATATTTCTCCTCCATATCTATAATTTAATATTACCATACCTACAATAATATGTCAATCAAAAAAGAAACTTAATATATATAACGTATCTCGATTTAGACTTCTCTTGGTAAAGCAAAACTCGGTTTTAGTCAGATATGGAAACGATAACTTTTAGATATTTTGAGTGGATAAAAAGGTTCGGATTTGTTATCTTCATCGGCACCAAAAATAGCGGAATTCCTCGTGGGATACCGCTATTTTTTTGTGTTGTGTACAGTTTGCAAACCAAATATTTATATGCAGGTTCACGCGAGAAATACGGCCAACGTAAAGCCGTTTCTTTTTCGTAATTATCCCGTATTTCGACGCTCTGCCCAAAGGGCAGATTCCTGTCGACCGCACCAAAATCGGGTAATTATGCAAAATGAGTGCATAAATGCCCGATTTTTTTGTATAAAGAATACCCCGCGTTAGACGCGGGGTTCAGAAAATGTTAAACATATAATTCTTGAAAATGAAAACTCCTTTTGGTATAATAAATTGAGGTCTGCAAACCCAAAATAAAAACCAAAAGGAGGACATTCAAAGTGAATGACATACATAGTTTAGCACATTCGAAGTGGAATTGCAAGTATCATATAGTATTTGCGCCGAAATATCGTAGAAAAACAATGTTTGGTGCAAAGGATACTATGTCGATACGGTAGGAAAAAATACTCAAAAGATAAAAGAGTATATAGAGAATCAGTTGAAAGAAGATAAACTCGGGGAACAGCTACGGATAGATTATTCCGATAGCCCATTCAAGGAGTAATATGCAAATGGCAGACCTCAATACCCTTGTAGAGGGTGGCTGGTAGCATAGGGCTTCGCCCGCATATGAAATACCCCGCGTTTTCACGCGGGGTATTTGTTTTTCATTCGCAAAATGAGGTAAAAAAACAATACGGTTTTTTCGTTTTTTTCATTTCACCGCGTACCTGGGTAAGGGAAAAATTGAAAAAAGAAAGCTAAAAAAATCTTATTTACTTTTTTTGATTGGGTATGCTATAATAAAAATGGGAATTTATGAATGTATTCATAATTAAAACAAAATAAAAATCGGAAGAGAATGCTATGTTACGATTGAATTTAGAAGAAAAGTTGGAAACCACTGTCAATAAGCTTTACGAGCACCGCGTCGTGAAAGCGGAACAACTCGCCGTCGAATACACGGACGAGGTAGGCGATATCCAGGTATTGCCCGTGGAAAATACTTCTTTCCAACCCTTTTTACAACCGTATACCCTCTTTGAAACGGATAAGTATTTCTGGTTTAAAGGGAGTTTTGAAATTAAAAAATCCAACGCGCATCAGCGCGCGTTTTTCTGCGTGGAAACGTTCATAGACGGGGTGGCTTCTACCATTCGTCCGCAGGGCTTGCTGTACTTGAACGGCGAGCTTGTGCAAGGGGTGGATATCAATCATACGGAAGTGATGCTTCAAGAGGGGAAATACGAAATGTATCTTCTGTTCTATACGCACACTTTTGTCCGTTCGCTGCCGGTGTATTTTTCCATTAAATATATAGACGGGCGCGTAGAAGACGCGTATTACGATTTGTTCGTACCGTTCGAGGGTATCAAGCTTTTGGAACAGAGAAGAACGGAATACGTCAACGCCGTCACCGTTTTAGAACGAGCAATCAACCTCATTGATTTTAGAAGAATTCACTCCGAGGAATTTTATCATTCGCTTGCGGAGATGAAAAAATACCTCTACGAACATTTTTATAACGGCGTTTGCGGCAGTGAGCAGGTGGTAAACTGTATCGGGCATACTCATATCGATGTGGCGTGGATGTGGACGCTCGACCAGACAAAACAGAAGATTGAACGCAGTTTTTCCACTGTTTTAAAGCTAATGGAAGACTATCCCGAATACAAGTTCATGTCCTCGCAACCGCAGCTTTACGCCTATTTAAAAGAGCGCAATCCAAAGCTCTATGAAAAGGTGAAAGAAAAGGTAAAGGAAGGGCGCTGGGAAGTGGAAGGCTCGATGTGGCTGGAAGCGGATTGTAATTTGACCAGCGGCGAGAGCCTTGTTCGCCAAATCGTGCACGGAAAAAAATTCTTCCAAGAGGAGTTTGGCAAGGATTGTAAGACGGTTTGGGAGCCCGACGTGTTCGGGTACAGCGCGGCGTTGCCACAAATCATGAAAAAGTGCGGTGTTGACCGTTTTGTAACGGCGAAAATCGGCTGGAATGATACCAATCGTATGCCGTACGATAGCTTTGTTTGGCAGGGGCTTGACGGTAGTGAAGTGTTTGCTTTCCTGCTTTCCACCTGCGATTGCAATCCAAGACTCGGCGTGCACGACCACACGTACACGACGTACGTTGCGTCGCTGAATGCAGAACAGACGCTTGGGACGTGGAATAGATACGAGCCCAAAGAATTTAACAACGTGACGATGATGACGTACGGTTGGGGGGATGGCGGCGGCGGACCTACCAGACATATGCTGGAAATGCAGCGCCGTCTTTCGTACGGTTTGCCCGGTATCCCGAAGACTCGTATGGCAACGGTAAAGGAATCTCTTGACGAAATCGAGGATAATTTCTTTAAGAACGCCAAGGAGTTAAAACGCTATCCCAAGTGGAGAGGGGAAATTTATTTCGAATACCACAGAGGAACGTACACTTCCGTGCCTCGCAACAAACAAAACAACCGCAAGGGCGAATTTGCTTTGCAAAACACGGAATTTTCCAGCGTGCTTGCAAAGAAATTGCAAGGTCTTCCCTATCCGCAGTCGGAAATGGACCGTTATTGGAAACTGCTGCTTCTCAATCAGTTCCACGACATTCTTCCCGGTTCGTCCATCGAGGGCGTGTATAAGGACAGCGACGAACAATATAAAGAAATTTTCGGCGCGCAGAGCCGTTTAACCGAGCTCGCGCTTGACGAAATTGCGAAAAACGTACCCTCCGAGGGGGGCGTGTGCGTGTTTAACCCCAACGGGTTTACCGCGACGGGGACTGTCAAGGTGGACGGACAAACGCGCATTGTCACCGCGCCTGCGCTTGGGTATGCGGTGGTGGAAAGCTTTGATGAAAAGCCGGCTGTCGTGCTTGGCGAACGCGAGATGGAGAACGGCAGATATAAAATCGTGTTTGACGAGACCGGTTGCATCGTCTCCTTGTACGACAAAGAAAACGGCAGGGAAATCGTCAAAGCAGGGGAAAAACTCAACGAATTGCGTGTGTATGAGGATATGCCTTATCAGTACGATAACTGGGAACTCACGCCCTATTACAAGCAAAAGGAATGGATTTTGGACGGCAAAGCGGCGTTTGCGCCCATTTATGACGGTGACCGAGCCGGGTTTGTCATCACGAAGAAATATTTTGATTCCACTATTGAACAAAAAGTATTTTTGTACGCAGACGGGCTGGATAGGATTGATTTCGTCACGAATATCGACTGGCAGGAAAAACGTCAGCTGTTGAAAGCGCGGTTCCCGTACAATCTACTCGTGGACAAAGCGACCTACGACGTGCAGTTTGGGAATATTGAAAGAAGCACGTCCGCAAACACCAGTTGGGACGCCGCGAAATTTGAGTGCGTTGGGCAGAAATGGGTGGATTTCTCCGAAAACAACTACGGTGTGGCGCTGTTGAACGACGGCAGATACGGTTTTGGAGCAGAGGATAGCACTTTGACGATTACGTTATTGAAATCGGGTAGTTTCCCTTACGACGGTGCGTCGGACGAGCTGCCTGAGTTTACCTATTCCCTCTATCCGCACGCAGGGGATTTCAGAAAGGGCGGTGTTGTGGAGGCGGCGTACGTGCTGAACCGCGGTTTGCAGGTGAAAGTAGTGCAAAAACAGACGGGCAAGCTTGCCAAAGAATATTCCTTTGTCACCTGCGACGCGCCGGGCGTGTACGTAGAAACGGTGAAGAACGCGGATGATAACAGCGGTACAATTTTGCGTATGTTTGAAGCGTTCAAGGAAACAAAAACGGTCACGCTGCGCTTTGCGGAAAAGGTGCAGAGCGTATTCGTTTGCGATATGCTTGAAAACGAGGAAAGAGAGCTGGCTGCGGTGGATAATTCCGTATCTTTCACCATCAAACCTTTCGAAATCGTCACTCTGAAAGTGAAATGATACGCGGAAGGGCAATAGTGGATTTTTGAAAGGATAAAAAACAATGAAAAGCAGAAACAAGGCGGTTCGTCCGTCCGGTTTCTGCTTTTTTTCTTTTGAAGAAAAATTGCTGCGGTAAATTCGTTTCCGTCAATATACAACTCGCCGTCTTTTTGGTACTTCTTCAGTTCCGCTTTGACCGCCTCGCCATCCGCTACCGCACGTCTACAAGGATGCCCTTGTTGTCATACTTAATCTCGCTATCCTTAATCGCTTTTTCCACGTCCTTGGGGTCTTCGATTTCAGGATAATACGGAATAAACTCGTGACGGCAATTTGGATGCGGTAAGGCATAGCCGTTTTTTCTAACTTTTACCCTCGTGTAAAAATTTTTTTTAACTTTTTTTGAAAAAGTAGCTCAAAACGCTTTACAACTTTATCGTAATGAAGTATAATAGGATTACTTCACTTGACTAAAGTGTCTGTGGAAATAAAAGAAAAGGTGTTAAGAGCTATGAAAAAAGGAATGAAAAAATTTATTGCAAAGGCAGTAGGGTGTATTTTGGCGGCGGTCAGCGTGTTTTCTTTCGCGGCGTGCAATACGGGGAAGACGGTGACGATTGGCTATACCGATTACGAACCGATGAATTACGAGGACGAAAACGGGAAACTTGTCGGGTTTGATACCGAGTTGGCAAAGGCGGTTTTTAAAGACCTTGGGTATAAAGTCCGTTTTAAGCTGATTGATTGGTCGAGCAAGTACACGGAAGTCAATTCCGACACAATCGATTGTATTTGGAACGGGTTCACGGCGAACTGTGCGGACCCCGACGACGGCATACAAAGAGCGGATAAAGTGGATTTTTCCTATTATTATATGACCAACGCGCAATGCATTTTGCGTTTGGATAGCGGCGTGGAATTGACGGACAAATCGCAATTTGCAGGCTCTGCAATCGCATACGAAGCCAGCTCGGCTGCGGAAGGGTTTGTGGCGGATATCACGGGCGCGAACTTGAAAGCGGTTGCCTCGCAGATGGACGCGGTGAGAGAGGTAAATGCCGGGACGGCGCAGTATGCCGTGGTGGATTTGTTGTTGGCAAAAGCGGTGGCAGGAAAGGGGGATTTTTCCAAGCTCGTTATCAATACCGGGATTGAAATTGAGGCGGAATACTACGCAATCGGGTTCAAAAAGGGCAGCGATTTGACGGCAAAAGTCAATGCGAAACTGGTGGAATACGCCAAGAGCGGAAAACTGGCGCAGTTGGCGGAAAAATACGGTTTGAGCAATCAAGTAATCACCGATTACACCGACCAAATACAATAAGTCGGGCAAGGGACTATCATGGGATTTATGACTGTTACGCAAAGCCTTTTCGAAGGCTTTGCGATTACTTGTTTATTGTTTGTTTTAACGCTGATATTTTCTCTGCCGTTGGGACTTTTGATTTCCTTTTGCACGATGAGCAAAATCAAGGCGGTGAAAGTTGTATTTAAGGTGTTCGTTTGGGTGATTCGCGGCGTGCCTTTGATGTTGCAGCTTTTTATCGTGTACTATCTGCCCGGAATGCTTTCGCCGACGGGGATGAACCCGTTTGGTAAAATTGATAATTATTTGTATTTTAACCTTGGCATTGACAACGGCGGCGCGTTGCTTGCGACGCTTATTGCGTTCGTCATCAATTATGCGGCGTACTTTTCGGAAATTTTCCGCGGCGGGATAGAGTCCATTCCCAAAGGGCAGTACGAGGCAGGGCAAGTGCTGGGCATGACGAAAGGGCAGATTTTTAGAAAAGTCGTTTTGATGCAGGTGGTAAAACGTATCATGCCGCCCATTAGCAACGAAGTGATTACTCTGGTGAAAGATACGGCGCTTTCGCGCGTTATCGGGGTGAAGGAAATTATCAAAGTGGCGGATATGCTTGCCAGCAAAGCCATTGTTTGGCCCTTGTTTTATGCGGGCGCGTTCTATTTGATTTTTGTCGGGATTTTGACGGTTCTTTTCAATTACAGCGAGAAAAAACTGTCCTATTATAAGGTATAACATGGCGTTTTTAGAAGTAAAAAACATCACGAAAAAGTTTGGAGATACCCAAGTTTTAAAGGGCGTTTCGTTTGAAATGAATAAGGGGGAAGTGGTTTCTATTATCGGCTCTTCGGGGAACGGAAAAACCACTCTTTTGCGCTGTTTAAATTTCTTGGAAATCCCTGACGACGGCTTTATCAGTGTGGACGGAAAGGCGGTTTTTCCCTTTTCAAAAACGTCGGAAAAGAAAACGCAAGACCGTCTTACTTTCGGCATGGTATTTCAAAATTTTAATCTGTTTCCGCAGTACACCGCTTTGCGCAACGTCACACTCGCGATGGACCTGCGCGATGAAAACAGCCTAAAAGCACAGAAAATAAAGGGCTCGGAGCGGAAACGTATCTTGAAAGAACGGCGTGAGGCGAACGAGAAAAAGGCTTTGGCGCTTTTAAGCCGTGTGGGGCTTGCCGATAAAACGGGGAACTACCCCTGCGAGCTTTCGGGTGGACAGCAACAACGCGTGGCAATAGCGCGCGCTTTGGCGCTTTCGCCGGACGTGCTGTGCTTTGACGAGCCGACTTCGGCGTTAGACCCTGAACTGACGGGGGAAGTTTTAAAGGTTATCAAGGGCTTGATTGACGAGGACAGAACGATTATTATCGTGACGCATGAGATGGGGTTTGCCAAGAGCGTATCGGATAAAATTATTTTTATGGCGGACGGGGTCATTGAGGAGATGGGTACGCCGCAGCAGGTTTTTGATGCGCCCGTCAGCCCGAAAACGCGTGCGTTTTTAGCCAACATTGAGGAAGAACTATAAAAAATATAAAAAATGGAGGAATAAATCATGGTAAGCGATTACAAACAAATGTTAAAAGAGCTGTATGCAGCGCTTTTGAAGTTGGAAACGGAGGAGGAATGCGCGTTATTTCTCTCCGACCTTTGCACGATTAAGGAGTTGCAATCGATGGCACAGCGTTTGAAAGCGGCAAAGATGCTGATAGGAGGAAAGACGTACAACGAAGTGATAGAGGAGACGGATATTTCCTCGGCGACGTTGGCGCGCGTTTCGAAGTGCGTGCGCTATGGGGAGGGCGGTTACGCGAAGGTTATCCAAAAAGACGATAAGTGATAAGCGGTAATGGACGACGAGTTCGCCGTTTCGCAACAAAAATAGACGCAAAAGAACAAAAAAAGAACCGTGGGGAGTGTGCCGCGGTTTTTTTGCGAGAAAAAAAGTAAAAAAGTGGAAAAAATTTTGGAAAAAGGTATTGCTTTTTTCAAGGGCTTCGGGTATAATTGGAAAACTTTAAAAGTTTTGTGGATAAAAGCGGTAAAAAGGAGGAAATTAAGATGGTTTACGTAACGGCAGATTTACACGGATATTCGTTGGAGAAATTTCAAGCATTATTACAAAAAGCCGGTTTTTCGGAAGAGGATTTTTTATTCATTATCGGGGACGTTGTGGACAGAGGCGACCATGGCGCAGCGATTTTGAAATGGCTGACGGAGCAGCCGAATATACAGCTTATCCTTGGCAATCACGAAGCGATGATGCTCTCTTGCGCTTTCCTGTTTGAGGAAATCACCGAAGAGAATCTTGGGGAAATGAACGAGGAGAATTTAAAGCGTTTGGACCTTTGGCGCGAGAACGGCGGAGATTGGACGATTGAGGGTTTGTCTAAGTTATCCGCAGACGAGCGCGCGGAAATTTTTGAGTATTTGCGCGATTGTCCGTTGTATGATACGGTGACGGTTCGCGGAAAGAATTATTTGCTTGTGCACGGCGGTTTGGACGAATATTACGAGGGAAAAAAGCTTCGGGAATATACGCCCGACCAGTTGTTGTGGTCGCGTGTGTACCCCGATACGCGGTATTCGGAGAAATTTATCACCATTGTCGGGCATACGCCAACCTGTTATTATGGTAAGGAATATGCAGGCAAAATTTGCAAATCGGAGACTTGGATAAACGTGGACGCAGGCGCAAGCTGCGGTTATGCCCCGGCAATTTTGCGCTTGGACGATATGCAGGAATTTTATATGGATTAACGGAAAAATCAAGGCAAACGGCTTGCAGGAGAGGGAGCATACGGCGGAAAGTATGCTCTCTTATTTTTTAGGGGGTGGAAAAAATTTTTATATAAAGGCATAGAAAAAGCATTGACATTTGTCCGAAAAATGGATATAATAAGCGTATTAAAAGAAGATTGCAGGTGTCGCCTAGCGGTATGGCGGCAGCTTCCCAAGCTGTTCCCGGCGAGTTCGACTCTCGTCACCTGCTCCAACTAAGCACACTTCCATCACCTTGAAGTATTAGGGGTATGGAAGTGTGTTTTGCTTTTTCGGGGCGTTTTCCCCTGTATGATTAGTAGTAGCCCGAAACACAGTAAGAAACCCTATCGTGTGTCGGGCAAAAATCGACAAAATCCTGCGCCACTTTTCGGAAGGTAGATTGTGTAATCTTGTATAAACAGTACAAAAGCAAAAGATATTTACATAAAAATAAGCGAAAAGGAAAAAACTATTGACGAAATCTTATAAAAGTGCTAAAATGGAAATGCGACTCAAAACTTCATTTACTTAAAAAGTATACTTCCTTGGGTAGGAGTGTACCTTTTCGCGTTACAAAAATCTTTTTGAGTAAATGATTTTATGGTTTTGTGTCGCAGCAAAGCGGAAAGCACATTTTTATCAGTGTCATCTGCTTTGCAGGTGGCACTTTTTTATTTGCAGAAAAAAATTTGGAGGTAGTAATATATGTATGAAGAACCAAAGCTGTGGGTGATACTTTTCCCCCACGAAGACGTTATCCGCACCAGCGGTGAAACGGACTGGAAAGACGAAAACGTAGACCTTGGCGGTTGGACGTAAAGGAGCAAAAAATGAAGAAAAAACGAATACTTGCTCTTTTTACGGGGTTATGCCTTGCGCTTTTGATTGCAGGGTGTAAAGACAATACCAACCCAAACACGGATAGTCAAAGCACGGTTGAAAGTTCGATTTCAGCCGAAGGCAGCGACAGCTCAGCCGACGGCACAACCGACAGTTCAACGGACGAAAGCACGGGCGGAAATTCCGATTTTGGAAGTGATGCTTGGTCGGACGAAAACGTTGACGTTGACGGCTGGACGTAATAAACAAAGACAAAAAATAAAGGAGATATATTATGAAAACGATTTTTAAGAACAAAATTTTCGTTTTGCTTTCCGCGCTTGTTGTGCTTTTTTGCGGCATATTCGGCGTAAAAGCGTTAACAAGAGATGAACTTCACAAAGCAAAAGCAAACGAAGTCATCAATCCTACGCTTACGATTGAAAGTAACAACGTATCGTATGCAGACTCTATCTACATATTGTACGCGGTGTCCAACGACGGTTTTGATAGAACTAACCACGAAATCAAAATGCTGTTCTGGGACGCATTGCAGGAAGATTATATCATAGGCACGGAAACGTATGCGGTAACCAGCAAACAATCGGCGACGGTCAAAGGCAAGAGCTGTTTGATTTTCTATTCGGACGGCTTAGCGGCGAAAGAAATGTCGGACGATATCTTTGCGCGCGCACATGTGGAAATTAACGGCGAAGATTATTACAGCGACGTAATGAAATTCAGCGTACTCGAATACGTACATACCATGAACGAAAAGGGCGGACTTACCACCAACCAAAAAAACCTGCACAACAGTATGCTCAATTACGGCACGATGGCGCAGTACAACTTTGACCACAACACGGGCAGACCTGCCAACGGCACGTATCACAGCGTAAAAGTCCACGGCGGTAAACACGGCGACGGTTTCAACCACGGCAGATACCAAAAGGGTGACAAAGTAACCATTCGCCCCGATGAACCCGAACACGGCAAAAAATTCTGGTGCTGGAAGGACGAAAACGGCATTATCGTCAGCTACGACAAGGAATTTGAAATCGAAATCGGCGATAAGAACAAGGAATACGAGGCGGTATATAAGGATATTTCCAACGTAGCGACGCAGCTTGCCTTGACGGCGGAAATCCCCTATGACGGCACGGTAAACGATATCGAACTTCCCACGGCGGTTTCCTTTGAAGTGGGCGAAGAAACGGTAACGTTGGAAGTCACTTGGGACACCAGCGCGTTCACGGCGAACAAAATCGGCACGCAGACTTTCTATGCAAACCTCGTAGACACGACGGCGTATGAACAATACGGTATCGAATACGGCTCTATCGCGATGAACGTTACCACCATGCCCTATACGTTTACAATCAACCAAACGACGGGCGAATATATCCTGACGGGCTATTACGGGGAAGACACGGAAATCACCCTGCCCACGAGCTATAAAAACACCTTTATCACGACCATTCAAAGCAAAGCGTTTAACCAAGCGACCACGCTTACAAACGTCGTTATTCCCAACACGTATACAAAGATAGAACAAACGGCGTTCTTCCTTTGCGACAATATCGCGGAAATCACCGTACCGTTCGTAGGTGAAACGGCGAAGGCAAGCAGTAATTACTATTTTGGCTATATCTTCGGCGCAACTTCGTATGATACGCAATATACCATGTTACCCTTGGCGTTAAAGACGGTAAACCTTACCGAAGGGGCAACCAAAGTACCGGACTATGCGTTCTATAAATGTGACAAGATTGAAAACTTCAATTTGCCGACAACCATTACGAGTATTAGCAGTTATGCTTTTCAATACTGTACTTTATTAACGGAGTTTACCATTCCCGAAGGATTGACGTCGTTGGGGGTCTATGTATTTTTTAACAGCGGCTTAAAACGCGTAAACGCACCTTCGGTGGATAAGGTATTGTCTTTGAGCAATTCGCCTTTTGGTAGCGGTGCAGATTTGTACGTGAACGGTAAATTGATAACCGAAGTGGAAATTCCCGCAGGCAAGACAACGCTTAACTCATCTTTAAGCTATTGTACCAGCATTACCCAGGTTACTTTGCCTGACACATTGAAAACTATCGGTTATAATGCGTTCTCTGATTGCAGTAGCCTTACGAGCATCACCCTGCCCTTGGCACAG
>JAZQGK010000105.1:0-13203 GCA_045539975.1 Candidatus Scatosoma sp.
GACCACCTCGGCACAATCCGCGACATCGTCGGCAATTCCACAATACACTTGATCTACGACGCTTTCGGAAATATCATCTCTTGCAAAAACTCTGCTGGAGAAATGGTTAACAACCCGTTATTATTCGCCTACACCGGCAAAGCCTTCGATACTTCCACCGCCCTTCAAAACAACATCAACCGCTGGTACGACGCGACGGTTGGCAGATGGTTATCCATTGATCCCATTGGGTTTTATGGGGGTGACACAAATCTGTATCGGTATGTTTCTAATAGCATTCTCACCCAAAGAGATATGTGGGGATTATATGATATAGAAAAACTCTTGTGCACAATAAAAAAAGAACGAAAAGATTTGTATGCACAAATGAAACGAGAGAAAATAAAAATTTATGAAACGAATGGTTTTCGACGAAAATACCTTATTCATAACATCAAAACAGGAGAAAAATCATATGTTTATGAAAAATCAAACACAATTGGGCTTCATTCGAGTGGAACGATAATCCTAAAAAAAGTCATAAATGGCAAGGAACGTAGCAATTGTTCTGCAATAGCAATCTTGCTTCATGAGATGAATCATGCGTCCGATTATTATGCTGGAACGTTAAAAGCAGATAGAAATGCTTCAGAAATGAAAGCCTATTTAGATTCGTATGTCTTATCCTATTATCTCGAAAAAGGTATTTTATTAACAGAAGATAATCCAATTTATCAAGAGCAAAAGGAGAAAATTGAAGCCCATTTAAGCAATAGCGTCGCCTATACGCCTCAAGAGAAAAATGGCATAATCAAAAAAAGAATTACAACTGAACCGTTTCCGAATAAAGTTTTAATTTGGGATTGGTCAAAAGAGCCTGATTGCGAGGCAAATCCTCCATTGTGTCCAGGAGATTGCAAATGAAATATCAAATTCAAATAACAATTTTCGTTTTGTTATTCACTTCAATTTGCACAGGTCAAACGATGGAAAATTTAATTTTTTATGGAACTTGTCTAAATGAGAATGCCGGCAAAATGGAGCTTGTTTCTTCGGGTGAGGAGGAGCCAGCGGTACCGGTTTTGGTCCTGGATACGGAAAGTTTGGTATTAATTCAAGGAACGACATTGCCGACCTATTTTCAACTTCCGGACGGATGCCTTGATTATTTACCACACCTGGATATTCCCATGTTCGATTTTGTGGAAGGACGACGGTATCTCGTCGTTTTTGGAAAAAAGAACGAGTGGTGGGAGGTGGAAGGGCGGCATTATCTCGTTGCTTTGGAGAAAGAGACACGGGAGGTCGGCTACTGTTGGCAATTCATGGATTATGAAGTTCACATTCATGATTTGGATGAAACCGTCGAGGAAAGAAATTATCGTAAAGTAATTGAATCTTCCGTCCAAAAGCATGTTGGAATTTCCTCGTTGAAAAAAATTCAGAAAAAAGTTACTACATGGCAGACTGCTATAAAAGAACGGTCCGTTCCGCTGAACGAGTTCCTAAGTGATATGGGAAAACCGATCCATGTTAATTTTGATAACAAAGAGGGGACGGTTACTTTAACCTTTGATTATTACAGTGATATCGAAAACCCCGAGGAACTCGTGTCGCAGAATCCGGATTTTTACCCATACCCCAACATTTTACATCCTCAAATTGTCGCACGGGAGCAGGATGGTATTATTATTGAAATCAAATACTCCCCTTGGACATCAATGCAAATTCCCTCCGACGATTGTGACGAATATTTTGAATAAACACACAAAATAATCATTGGATTTAAAAATTATGAGACGTATCCATATTTCATATTCGTCCATATTGAAGCTGTCGTAATCTTCAAGTAATCAATCAAAATTTAATTATAGTCACTAATTCCATGATAATTCCTCACTCCAAATCAATCCGTTTGCCCCGCTTCTCTCGCAGGATTCCCTTCTGTGTGGATACGAGGATGATACGATGGAATTTTCCATATATTGAGAGTAACTATAAAACAGAACGTGAACTGTACACGTGGGATTATAGAAATCGTTTAACCTCGGTTACAAAACAAACCTACAACGCGGAAACTGGTACGTGGGAAAATGTTCAAATCGTGGAATACACCTACGACTACAACAACGTCTGGATTCGCAAAACCCTCGATTCTAATGGCGACGGCACCGCCGATTCCAAGTCTATTTTCATTCCAGAAAATTACCAGACAGTCCTCCAACTCGACGACACTAACCTAACCGACGCCAACGCTCCAGCTATCACCCATCATTATCTCTGGACGCCCAACGCCCAAGACAAACTCTTCGCCGACACCACCGCAGATGGAGTCCTTTGGTCCCTCACCGACCACCTCGGCAGTATTCGTGACATTATTCAGTCCACAGAATCAGGAGTTATTACCCAAGCGCATATTATCTACGACGCTTACGGAAATATTATTTCCTGCAAAAACTCTGAAGGTCAAACAGTTGACAACCCGTTATTATTCGCCTATACCGGTAAACCCTTCGACGTTTCCACTTCCCTCCAAAACAACATCAACCGCTGGTACGACGCCACCGTTGGACGCTGGTTAAGTATCGACCCAATCGGCTTCGATGGGAACGATGCGAATTTGTATCGATACGTTAAGAATAATTCTGTTGACCGTACCGATTATACAGGTTTGATGGAAGAATCAAATGTATCATCTGAAAATACATCTTATATAATAAGAGCGATGGAGGGTATTTATGTTGGAAACCAAATTGTATTGGGTGGAAAAACTGCAATTCGTATTGGAGATACGGATTTGTTTGTTACGGGAGGAAAGCCCCTTGCAAAAGAAGGGATGAAAATACCACCTTTAGAGTCCCAAACTTCTAGTATGATTATTTGGAAAAAAGGACAACCCAAAAAGACGTTCCGAGTTGATTTTCATGCAATTAATGGAGGAAAAAATCCACAATGGCATTATAATGTTGACAAAGCAGGATACGGACACGTTAAAGGTTTTACCAACACCAATCACGTTGTATCCCCAGGTGCTGCTTTCACTGGAAAATCTCTCAAAATATTTAGGTATGGTGGGCGAGCACTGGGAGTTCTTGGAGTTGTAGCGGATGGTATTACCGTATATCATGCCCAAAATAAACCACGAGAAATTGCCAAAGTGATTGGCGGTGCCTCTGGTGCTGCTGTAGGTAGTGCTATAGGCTCGAAAATTGGCATGAAAGTTGGTGCAATATCTGCTTTGGCCGTGGGGAATTTATCCCCCCTAGTTGGATTACCAGAAGAAATGATAACCGTTTCAGTAGGAATTGGCGTTGGTAATATTATAGGTTCTATAGTTGGTAGTATTGGAGGCTTGATTATAGGAGTTCATGTAACTGAAACGGTTTACGATCTAATTATAACGCCAGTAACTCCAGAAGAATGGTATGTTTTGTGTGAAGAGTAAAACATGAGAGAGAATCAAGCGGAGGTTTTATGTCTCACTTGCCACTTAAAAATCTTTTTACAATTGTCAAAGGAAAGGGTTTTGAAAATATACGCTTTAACCAAAACTTTGTTTTACCATTTGCCACAACGGTTGTTGTTAATACGCATCCCAATTCGTCGTTTGTTACACTTACTTCTGTGAAAAAAACGAGGTTAATGTTGGAAATCATAAAGATATTGGAAAATACTTTGAATTTCCGAAAACGAGAGATAATATCCGAGTTAACTGAGGAGCAAGTGTTTTTTTATGAAACACAAGGATTTGTGGAACAAGAAAACCTTCCTTTCAGCTTTGAAGATGACGGGGATTTTGTTGAACCCCCTGATTTGATGGTATATTACAACTACAATGACGAGTGTGTGGGACGTGTAGACTTCCATTTTTTTATGGGAGGCAGTCTCCCCTATGCAGACAACTATGCTTTTACATTTTATAGCTATGCAAATCGTGAAGAAAAAATTATCGAAAATATAATCAATAGATTTGGGCAAGCGAGTGTCTACAAAATTTTGGACTCATAAACGAAAGACAAGGATATGTTATTATTGTGTAACTCCAACTATTTCTCCATTGGAACGTCGATTGTTCAGCACGATTATACGTGCGATTCCACGAACAACATTGTCGAGTATTTAAATTTCCTCGACGGCTCCACGTCCTACGATTACGACTTCCTCGGACAGCTCATCGGCGCAGACTACGCCAACGCGGAAATCACCGACGAATCGTACACTTACGACTCCAACGGCAACCGAGTTGTTGCAAACGGTAGTAATTACACGACCTCCACTAACAACGAACTAACCAGCGACAGTTCCTATACTTACACCTACGACGACGAAGGCAACCGTATTTCCAAAACCAACTCCACGCACCGCGAGTTGTACGAATGGGATTATAGAAATCGTTTGACCTCGGTTACAAAACAAGAATTTAACGCCGAAACGCAAGAATGGACGACCGTTCAAATCGTAGAATACACCTACGATTACAACAACGTTTGGATTCGCAAAGTTTTGGATTCTAATGGCGACGGCACAGCCGACAGTAAAACCATCTTCATTCCCGAAAACTACCAGACCGTTATCCAAATCGATAACGGCACCATTTCGCACCATTATCTCTGGACGCCCGAGACCCAAGACAAACTCCTCGCCGACACCACCGCAGATGGAGTCCTCTGGTCCCTCACCGACCACCTCGGCACCGTCCGCGATGTCGTCCAACAAACCTCCACTGGTCTCGTTGTACCCGCCCACATCATTTACGATGCCTATGGCAACGTCGTTTCCTGCACCAACTTCGAAGGTGAAACCATTTCCAACCCAATTCTCTTCGGTTACACCGGCAAAGCCTTTGACACATCTACCCAACTCCAAAACAACATCAACCGCTGGTACGATTCCACCGTCGGTCGCTGGCTATCCACCGACCCGATTGGCTTTGAAGGAAATGATACGAATTTGTATCGGTATGTGGATAATCAAGTTCTTTTGTTCTTTGATACCTATGGACATGAATCGATAAAAGAACAACTCGATAAAGCAATAGAAAAAATAGACCAAAAGCTTTCTCCTCTGTATTGCCCTACTTGTAGTAAACAGTTTGGTATTACATGTAAAATCAAAGGTGAAGGTGTAGTCACAGGAAAGGCCACACTTAATCTTGGCGGTATAATGGGACTTAAAACTACTATAGCCATATATCAAGATGATGCCAATTTATGGTCATTCGACGATATTAGAAAACTATTCAATAAACAATATAATGGAACCGTTGAAAGTGCAAAAAAAGTTTTCAAAGCAGATTGTGGGCAGAAGAAAATTCATTATCTGAACCAAAATACCAATCGCAATCAACCAGCTTCAATAACACAAAAAAAATCATGGACTGAACAGAGGCATAAAACCTTTCTTTTGATACGTCGTGAACAAGGTGGTATAGTGACAAAAGAAATAAAGGAAGTCGATATTGTGATAAGAACGCGGGCCTACGCAACGGTTACATATACTCTAACATTTACTGTGGAAGCCTCCTTGCGAGCTTATCATTGTTGTTAACCTGTACTGGACGATAAAGTGAAATTTTCAAGAGTATCTGGAACCAGAAGAAAGAAAGGACTCATGAATATAATTCTAAAACGCGTTTTTATATTTGCAATTCTGCTTGGTCAAGTTTCATGTGGCAGTTTTGCGCAAGTCTTGACGGAGACCCCAGTGGAAAAATTTCCCCAGCCTGATGAACTCTTCCGGCGATTTGACGACCACTATGTTGATTACGATGATGGTCAAAATTGGCAATTTGGCACGCTAGAGTTTACAGGAGAGAATTTCTATCTGAAGGGAATCTCCAGTACATGGATTAATGAAAATACCAAGGTACCTTATTCTCTGCTTCATTTTGCCTACTCCGAGGATGGAAAACGGATCATGGGTACTTTTCACAAGATTTTTGGGGAGCAAATTCGGCTGGATTTTTTCTACGAGACCCAATCGGGAGTGAGCATCCTTCCATCATGGTTAAACTGTTATGAGCTTCGCTACGATTTGCAGTCCGATGGTACTGAGAGACCTGCCGCCACTCTTGGTTTCCTAAATCGCACCGTTGAGTATATCGATGGCAAATATCATCTTCTTGCAGAAAAACAATTCTGCTATTCCCGTTCTTATAAAACGTATAATGGAAAATTCTTTTTTCAAATAGAAACCAATCCGGACGGTACTCAAAAAATTACCGGGTTGCCTTCGTGTCCGATGGAAAAATGGGATGCAATTACCAAAGTGGTGGTGGGGACACACACGCAAACGTTTGCTTTGGTTGCGTGGTCAAAAGAAAATGGATACGCGATTTGGGAATATCGGAACCAGACCTGGCAGAAAACGGATATGTCTCAAGAAACGGAGATTTCGCGCTTGTTCTACGTGTCTAAAAAAGATATCTTATGCTGGGAGTTCCAAAAAAACGGAGAATACTTTCAGTGTTTTCGCGGTGTGGGTAAAACAATGAAAATGGGACCTTACAGGTGTTTTTTCGGCTTTTCCATGAGTAAGGATGGAACGAACTGGCAGGTCATTGCCCCCCAAACCTTGCAGGAGGGAGAATATGCGACGTATTTTATTCGAAATGGGCACGCCGACAAAATTGATTACCCGGAAATCCAAATCGTTGATATGTCCGACGATGGAAATCATTGGGTGTTACTGGCAAAGGACAAAGATGGCAACTCCATTCTGGAATATGATGACCGGGAATTGTGGAACACTCCACTGGAAATGGAACTTCACATTACCAACAATTCCCCCCTTTGCTTTACGGCTGTTGCTCGCGAAGGGAATCATCTCCATCTGCTCACTCTGAATGAAAAAACAACCTTGGAGAACGTCGAAGGAATCGTAGGAATATCGCCGGATTCACGAAATATATTTTGTCGGAGAGAAGCGGAAAATGATGGACAGCAAACGTATTTCATCTGTTCAAACAAGGGAGAAACATGGGGACCGTTCTTGGATTCGGGATTGAATTGGATGTTTTTTTCATCTGATGGAAAGCACTGGATAACCATTGTTCAGCAAGCAAAAGACAAGAAGTACAGACTTCTATCCGATGGAAAATTTGTGGGACGGATTTACGACAATATAATCAGAGTTGAAAGATGTTGCTATGGTCTCCAACACTGGCACACCTACGGTCTGATTGATAAGCAGTGGTATCGAATTTCTATTGATTTTTAAGAGACTGGAGTTATGCCACCCTTTGGTTCACCTACAATCAGCTTCCACGTTCACCGTGTGGGAGCTTTGGGAGAGTTTGACAAGATTTTGATTCAGCATTTAAGAATATTTCACGAAAACATATTTATGACCCTCACTTACCTACTACCAACCCGCTCCCCACGCACCGCCCGCAGGGGTTCATTTGACACGGGAAGGAAGAGTGTGTGTCGCCTGTTTCCTTATATTGAAGGCAACCGCATTTCCAAAACCAACTCCACCAACCGCGAGTTGTACGAATGGGACTACCGCAATCGTCTCACCTCCGTCACTCAACAGGAATTTAACGCCGAAACGCAAGAATGGACGACCGTTCAAATCGTAGAATACACCTACGACTACAACAACGTCTGGATTCGTAAAACCCTTGATTCCAACGGTGATGGTACAGTAGATTCCAAGTCTAATTTCATTCCAGAAAACTACCAAACGACGGTTCAGCTTGACGACACCAGCCTGACCGACGCCAACGCTCCAGCCGTTTCGCACCACTACCTCTGGACACCAAACACCCAAGATAAACTCCTCGCCGACGTTACCGCAGATGACGTTTTGTGGACATTAACCGACCACCTCGGCACCATCCGCGACATTATCCAGTCCACGGAATCAGGAGTTATTACCCAAGCGCATATTATCTATGACGCCTACGGCACCGACGTTTCCTGTACCGATTCCACTGGTCAGCCAATCGAGAACCCCATTCTCTTCGGCTACACCGGCAAAGCCTTTGACACATCTACCCAACTCCAAAACAACATCAACCGTTGGTACGACGCGACAATTGGTAGATGGCTCACCCCCGACCCAATCGGCTTTGAAGGAAATGACACCAATTTGTATCGATATGTAACGAACGGTTCATTAAATTACAGTGACAAATTAGGACTGTATACAGTAATAACATCACAATGGGATTCAAAAGAACCAATTGTTAGTAAACCTTTAAAAATGGATACCCTTATGTCAATCTTTAAGGGTGCGGAAGATTTATATAATGTGGTGACGGGAATAAATGCAGATTTTTGGTATAATATATCGAATTTAAGAAGTAGAATAAAAAACATCAAAAATGCAAATAAGCCATCACAAATGAAAAAGGTTCAAAATGGGATAGTTGACGTTTTAGACTATGAAAGGGAGGATGTTGGATATAATGAGATAGGTAAAAAAAATTGTCCGACAGATGCCGTAAGAACAACTTTCACATTAAGTAAACCTGTTGATTATGTTGTAGACCCCAGTTATATTGTTGCGCCAGGAGTAACCGTTTCGTTGTATTTCAAATTTTCGCTCCAAAGTTTTTATGTCGAAATAATCGATATTCCTAAATATGATTATACTTCACTTGAATCACTTTCTGGATATGGCAGTTTGGAAATTGGGGCATATTTGAATTGTAATAGAGATTTTTTAGATTTTGCTACAGTGCAAGCCAATGCAACACTGGATTACCAAAATACTTTCTCTATTAGCATGGAAAATCAAGGAGCAACGTTGTCCTTCGGTACCCCACTTCTTTCTTTAACTTATAATGCAAAAGTCGAAAATCCGTTATTTGCGTGGCAAATTAGTGGAGGGAACCAACTTTTGATACCGATTGAGAATCAAAAGATAAATATAAATAAGGATATTATTGTAGGATTATTTTTATAAAAATTTGATTCAACACAAAATATTCAAAAGGAGAAATAATTATGAAATTACATATTTGGGTGTTAATGTTATGTTTTTGTGTCTCCACTCTTGTAGTAAAAGGAGAGGAGGAAGATTTCATTACAGATTACGTTTATCCTCTGGGAGATACCTCTTTTATAGTTCTAACTTCAGAAGAATGGAAAATCTGGGACATCTCGCAGAATGAATTGCAGTCATTTCCGGAGCCACTTTCTGCTAGTGCTTATATTCTCGGAATGAATCAGGGAATCGTATGTTGTGCCGACGATGGTAAAGTGAAGCTAATATCCGCTCAGGAAAAACTACCTGAGCCGGTTTTGGAAAAAGAAGACGGCTTTGTGGTGCCTGTGATTGCCTTTCGAGGTTGTTTTCCTATTTCTTGGAAAGGTTGCAATTACTGGGGAAGGTTGTGTTATCGTAAAAAAGAAACGGTTCAACTCTATATCCAGCTACGTGATTTGAAAACATTCCAACGAATTCACGAATTTGATATTACCAATGAATTGATAAAAGCTTTGTCGGATAATCCTTTTCCATTTAATTTTGTCGGATATCGTCTCTATTCCGCTCCATCTGAATGCGTGATTTTGGAACTCAATAATACCCATTTTCATTGTTTTAAATTTTGCAACGAAAACTCCGCGCTCATTCCACAATGGTATGCGCATGGAGAAATGGCATTTCCGATATTTTTCAATTCGGAAGGAACTATTTTTTGGGGAGCGGCTGATCTTAGTTGCGAAAAACGCGATTTTAAGACGGGTAAACTTTTAGATTCTTTTTCCCTTCCTGAAAAGGAATACAATAACATTTATCAGTGTGAGCATGCACTTGTTAGCTCAACGGATACGCATCATCCCTTTATAGTAACGTATGAATCGGGAATTTTCAAGATTTATGACGGTATTTCCTTTTCGGAAACGCCACTGCAAGAGTTTGAGGTTCCGCCAGATTTTCCGTGGGAAGCCATTTGGTTTAATCGATTCCATAACATGATTTGCATTCATGGAAACCAATTTTATTTCTGTAATCAAAGCGGAGGTTTTGTTGTGGATATGAAGACCGGAAAAATCCTCCGCCAAACGAAATTTCACAAGGAAACGAAGTAATATAATAATTGATAAATTTGGTTCATTCGATAAGTGTGTATCGGCTTCGGTGAAGTGCGAGGATTTTGAGGATAAAATACACTAGGGTGCTGAAGCCACGATTTCGTTTGAGTTTTTTACCGTTTAAGATAAGTTTCAGACGTTGACCAACCCGTACCCGTAGGATTTCATTCCGAGTTGGGCGTTCGACAAGATTTTGATTTTCCGTATTTAAGAATATTTTACTAAACACATTTATGTTCATCACTTACCCACTACCAACCCGCTCCCCACGCACCGCCCGCAGGATTTCATTCCACGCGGGGAGGGGAGAAGTGTGTCGAAAATTTCCGTACGTGGAAGGCAACCGCATTTCCAAGCAGAATTCCACGAATACCGAACGTGAACTGTACACGTGGGACTACCGCAACCGCTTGACCTCCGTCACTCAACAGGAATTTAACATCGAAACTGGCGCGTGGGAAACCACTCAAACCATCGAATACACTTACGACTACAACAACGTCTGGATTCGTAAGGTGGTTGGCAACGACAAAACCATCTTCATTCCCGAAAACTACCAAACCACCGTCCAAATTGACGATGGTACCGTCACCCATCACTACCTCTGGACGCCCAACGCCCAAGACAAACTCCTCGCCGACACCACCCCGTCCGCCGTCCTTTGGTCCCTCACCGACCACCTCGGCACAATCCGCGACATCATCCAGTCCACGGAATCAGGAGTTATTACCCAAGCGCATATTATTTATGACGCTTACGGCAACGTGATTTCCTGCAAAAACTCCGAAGGTCAAACGGTTAACAACCCGTTATTATTCTCCTACACCGGCAAAGCGTTTGATACCGACACCGCCCTCCAAAACAACATCAACCGCTGGTACGACGCAAGTATTGGCAGATGGTTAAGCACCGACCCGATTGGCTTTGAAGGAAATGACACAAACCTGTATCGGTATGTTTCTAATACTCCTAATCTATCACTAGATTATAATGGTTTTATTGAGAAACCAGATGGTATGATACTATCTGTTCCAAACAAAAATTTGCCAATTTTTGAAACCATTGTACTTAAATCCACAGAAACTATTTTCCCAAAACATTCTGAAGATTGGAGTGCATTTTCATGTTATAATATAAAATACACATATAAAATCCAATCAGTTTCTTCAATTGATTATTCTGAATGTAACTTTTTTTTAGATATAATGCATCCTGCTTATAGGAGTGTATTTATGAAAAAATCTAAGCAATACATAGAACAATTATCATCCTTAATTTTACCACTGAAACAAAATTGTTCCGCCAAAGAAGAGTGTAAGAACCAAAAGAATGTAGAGGGAGGTGATAATACACAGCAGGTCATGCAAATATTGACCTTTACAATGAGAGATGACCTGAAAATATATGTTACTCTTAAAGTTCAAGTCTTATTTAATACAACGATGTATTATGAAGGTCAAGTTGGGGATTGTTGCTAAAGGAGAAATGATAATGAAGGTTGTTTTTATATTTTTTGTTTATTTACTTTTGGGTTGTGCGACTTTGTCATCATCAGAGATGGTAAAGGGAGTTGGAAGTCATCAGGAATTAACATTTTCTGAGGATCATATCGTTACCGCTATTGACGAAAATGGAGAAATTATATCGAGAAAGAAATATACTTCATCTGAAGCAGAAAGTTCTCCACAAAATCCGGAGTTTAAAATTTCCGAAACTCCAAATGAAAATACGGAGAATTCGGTATTGCCACCTCCTCTGTGTATTCTGTTATACGCGGAGCCAAATAAAGAACAGTGGGAATTTCTTTGTCAAATTAAGTTTCCACTTCACATACATCTTGCCTTTTTAAATCCATTAACAAGAGAGACAGAAAGCTTAAAAAAACTGAAAAATCTTACAACGCTTCAGTTTCTAGAAGTCACTGGCGACTCTATTAACGATGAAATTTTAAAAGATATACAAGAAATATCTTCATTGAATCGTGTGCGAATTTGCGGTTGTAACAATCTTACAAATCAGGGATTGTTATATCTTGCGGGGTTAAAGAATCTCAAAAATTTGGAAATTGTTTCTTGCAACAATATTTCAAATGCTGGTTTAAATAGTTTCTGTCAGCATCAGCAGCTTGAACACCTTTATGTAGAAGGATGTTTTCGTATTACACATTTAGCTCTTCCAAGAATTGTGCTAATCCCGAATTTGAAGGGGCTTGGACTTCTTCTTTGTACCGGAGAATTCATAGAAACTGATTTTGAACAACTTGTTCATGGTAAGAGTCTTGAAATTTTGACACTATCTCCATGTAACAACCTTACTCGACGAACTTTAGACCAAATTCTTCAGGAATTACCTGACATAAAACTTTTGTATTTCAAACATTGTTCAAAATTCACAGAGTTCGATCGGAGAGAAATTCTGAAGAATTTTCCGAATCGGATGATTGAGATAGAATAAATCCTTGTTCAAGGATTTGGTTTAATTGTGAAGTCCCCTTTTCACCCCCAAAGCTTCACATTTACCGTGTGAGAGTAACTGGAGGGAATTTGACAAGATTTTGATTTTTCAGTATTTAAAACATCTCACGAAAACATAATTATGTCCATCACTTACCCACTACCAACCAGCTCCCCACGCACCGTCCGCAGGGGTTCATTCCACGCGGGAAGGGGGGAAGTGCGGTTTAAATCGCCTTACGCGAACAACGCCGTCACGTCCATCACGCATAGTAACTCCAGTGGTACACAAATCGTAAAACATTCATACACATACGATTCCACCAACAACATCGTCGAATACCTCAACTCCCTCGACGGCTCCACGTCCTACGATTACGACTTCCTTGGTCAATTAATCTCCGCAGATTACTCGAACGCGGAAATCACCGACGAATCGTACACTTACGACTCCAACGGCAACCGCCTCACCGCCAACGGCGACGAGTACACGACTGGCACGAATAACGAGTTGACGTCTGATTCTAACTGGACTTACACGTACGACGACGAAGGCAACCGTATTACCAAAACCAACTCCACGCACCGCGAGTTGTACGAATGGGACTACCGCAACCGTCTGACTTCCGTCACTCAGCAAACCTATAACGCGGAAACCGAAACGTGGACAACCACCCAAACCATCGAATACTCCTACGACTACAACAACGTTTGGATTCGCAAGG
>JAZQGK010000106.1:0-12075 GCA_045539975.1 Candidatus Scatosoma sp.
GGCAAGCCGATTTTGATGTCGTCATGAACGTTGACCGATTCTACGACGTCGATATTAAAACCGTATTCGTCGCACTGTCTTTTCACTTCCGCAATTTCGTGTTCTTCCCAAATTTCGCCGGGCATTTTGTCGTGCAAAGCCCATACGATACCCGTCACTCCGGGAATTTGCTTGATGTCCGATAACTGAATACGGTCGTTTCCCTTACCGTACCAACGAAAAGTCATTTGCATAGTTTTCTGTCCTTTCATTTTTTATTACTCTGTCCAAATATACGGGTTTTTATGCTTTCCACGCCGATTTCCGCGCCTTTGCCCCCTATTATATTTATTCTTCTTTGATTATACTATACTCACCCTGAAAAGTCAATAGGTAAAACAAAAATTGTGTCGCAAATCATGGCATTTTTGCGTTGTTTTCAACCCAGCACACCTTGCATTATCGTAAAAAAACCTCTTCACGAAAACTCGTAAAGAGGTTTTTAATTTAGATTATTCTTCGATTGCCGTTTCCGCGGATTCTTCTACGGGAGCGTTATATCCGCCGATATACTGCGGCGTGATATTTTTGTACGCCTTTGTACCCGTACCAGCGGGAATAAGCTTACCGATGATAACGTTTTCTTTCAAGCCGACAAGATAGTCTCTCTTCGTACGGATAGCCGCTTCGGTGAGGACTCTCGACGTTTCTTGGAAGGACGCTGCCGACAAGAAGCTGTCCGTAGCGAGCGCTGCTTTGGTGATGCCCAAAAGCACACGCTTTGCAAGAGCGGGTTTGCCGCCGTTTGCCATTGCTTTCGCGCTCTCGTCTTGGAACGTTACCATATCCACGAGTTCGCCGGGAAGAAGGTTGGTATCCCCTGCGTTTTCTACACGGACTTTCTTGAGCATCTGACGAACGATGATTTCAACGTGTTTGTCGTTGATTTCAACGCCTTGCGAACGGTATACGGACTGTACCTGTTCAAGGATATAGTCCTGTACACCCTTGACGCCTTGTACATGGAGAATGTCTTGGGGATATACGCTACCTGCGTTGAGGAGGTCGCCGGGAGCAACTTTCGCGCCTTCTTTTACCTTGATTTCTGCGTTGAAAGGCAACGTGTATTCTTTCTTGACTTCGCCCGTTGCTTCGTCGCATACTTTGATATGCTTCGAACCGTCGGAATCGTCAATGGAGATGATACCTTCCACTTCACAAATCGTTGCACAACCCTTGGGTTTTCTTACTTCGAACAATTCTTCGACACGAGGCAAACCTTGCGTGATGTCGCCCGTCGCTGCGATACCGCCGGTATGGAAGGTACGCATGGTAAGCTGAGTACCGGGTTCACCGATGGACTGCGCTGCAATCGTACCGACTGCTTCGCCGACCTGAACGGGTAACGTCGTTGCCATGTTCTTACCGTAACACTTCGCGCATACGCCGAACTTCGAAGAGCATGCAAAGATACTACGGATAGATACTTGCGTGATGCCTGCTTTTACGATAGCGTCTGCTTCTTTTTCGTCGATGAACTGGTTCATGCCGACAAGAACTTCGCCCGTTTCGGGGTGAATAACGTCCTCTGCCGCAAATCTACCCAAAATTCTCGAACGCAAATCTTCGATTACCTTACCGATGCTGTCGTAAATAGCTTTTACAACCATGCCTTGGGGCTTTCTGCCGGTACAGCAATCTTCTTCGCGAACGATGATTTCATGCGAAACGTCTACAAGACGACGCGTCAAATAACCAGAGTCCGCCGTTTTCAATGCGGTATCGGTCAAACCTTTACGGCCACCGTGCGAGGAAATGAAGTATTCGAGAACGGAAAGACCGTTACGGAAACAGGATTTAACGGGGACTTCGATTTTCTTACCTTGAGGGTTAACCATTAGACCACGCATACCTGCAAGCTGCTTAATCTGGTCGATAGAACCACGGGCACCGGAGTCTGCCATCATCCAAATAGGATTGAATTTGTCTTCTTCGCCCTGCTTTTTCAACAAGCTTGCAACTTTGTCGGTCGCTGCGTCCCACTGCGCGATAACTGCGCTGTAACGTTCTTCTTCATTCAACAAACCACGCGCGTATTTCTTCGCGATCTTGGAAACTTCTTTTTCTGCATTGTCAACGATTGCCTGCTTTTCTGCGGGAATCTTCATGTCGAATACCGACGTCGTCAATGCCGCAAGCGTAGAGTATTTGTAACCTCTTTCTTTCATTGCGTCCAAAACGTAGGATGCTTTCGGAGCTTTGCCCGTTCTGAAAGAAGCTTCTACGATACGGGACAAGTGTTTCTTGCCGATTGCACGCGCGCTGCCGATAAACTCGGTGTCGAGTTCCAAACGAAGGTAGGATTCCGGCGTGTTTCTCTTTACGAAACCAAGATCCTGAGGCAAACCGTCGTTATAAATCAATCTACCGATCGTCGTCTTGATAACACCCGAAACTTCCAATTTACCCGTCTTTTCGTTGCGGCGAACTTCCGCATATTTAACGGGCGTTTCGCCTTCCTTGTTTTCAACGGGACATCTGTAAGGCAAGGGAAGATCCTCAAACATACCTTCGGGAAGTTCTACGACACGTTTAAGATACATTTCGTCCTGTTCGTGCGCAACTTTGTTCTGGTATGCAAGGATTGCTTCGTTTTCGCTTGCGTATACGGGAGGAATATATACTTCCCCGTTTTCGTCAGGTCTGCCCTGCGAATCGTACTTCTTGCCCTCTTCTTGACGTTTGATGGTTAAGCAGTACGCACCGATAATCATATCTTGCGTGGGCGACATGACGGACTTACCGTCTGCAAGCTTCAAAATGTTGTTTGCGGAAAGCATCAAGAATCTTGCTTCCGCTTGCGCTTCTACGCTCAAAGGAAGGTGCACAGCCATCTGGTCACCGTCGAAGTCGGCGTTGAAAGGTCCGCAGACAAGGGGCGAAATCTTAATTGCTCTACCCTCGATAAGCACGGGTTCAAACGCTTGGATGGACAAACGGTGCAACGTAGGCGCACGGTTCAAAAGTACGGGGTGGTCTTTAATAACGTCTTCAAGAACGTTCCAAACCATATCTTTCGCCTTTTCAACGGCACGCTTTGCCGTCTTGATGTTGTGGCACTGACCGCTCTCTACCAATCTCTTCATGATGAAAGGCTTGAAAAGCTCGATCGCCATTTCCTTAGGCAAACCGCATTGATAAATTTTAAGTTCAGGACCTACGACGATAACCGAACGACCGGAATAGTCTACACGTTTACCGAGCAAGTTCTGACGGAAACGACCTTGTTTACCGCGAAGCATTGCGGACAAAGACTTCAAATCACGGTTGGAAGGGCCGGATACTGCCTTGCCTCTTCTGCCGTTATCGATCAAAGCGTCTACCGCTTCCTGCAACATACGTTTTTCGTTCTTGATAATCATATCGGGCGCGCCGATTTCCATCATCTTCTTCAAACGGTTGTTACGGTTGATAACACGGCGGTACAAATCGTTCAAGTCGGACGTAGCAAATCTGCCGCCGTCAAGCTGTACCATGGGACGAATATCGGGAGGAATTACGGGAAGTACCGTCAATACCATCCATTCGGGACGGTTACCGCTCTTTCTGAACGATTCGATAACTTCCAAACGCTTAATCGCCTTAATCGCCTTTTGACCGGGCGCTTTTTGGCTGGTCGCATCGCCGAGATCCGCTTTGCATTCCGCGCATTCCTTGTCCAAATCCACTGCCATCAAAAGTTCGCGAACGGATTCTGCACCCATGCCGACTTTGAGGCCGGTCACGGAAGAATCGCCGTACATTTCTTCGATTTCACGGAGCTGTTTGTCCGTGATTACCTGCTTGTATTTGAGTTCGGTAACGCTACCGGGGTCAAGTACGACGTAGGACGCGAAATAGATGACCTGTTCGAGCTGTTTCGGCCCCATATTCAAAAGCAAACCGATTTTGGAAGGCACGCCTTTGAAATACCAGATATGGGAAACGGGAGCCGCAAGCTCGATGTGACCCATTCTTTCACGGCGAACTTTAGAACGGGTAATTTCTACACCGCACTTTTCGCATACGTGACCTTTATATTTTACTCTCTTATACTTACCGCAATGACACTCCCAATCCTTCATCGGCCCAAAGATCTTTTCGCAGAAAAGACCGTCTTTTTCGGGCTTTTGGGTGCGGTAGTTGATGGTTTCGGGCTTGGTTACTTCGCCGTACGACCATTCTCTGATTTTTTCGGGAGAAGCAATGCTGATTTGAATAGAATTGAAATCGTTTAATTCGTACATAGTAAAATCTCCTCCTTTTCCTTATTCCTCGTCCTCGAACGCGTCGTCGAACAATTTATCGAACCCGAACGTATCGTCCTCGTCCTCAAAATCATCGTCGTCATCCGATTCGCTGATGTTGAAACCGTCTTCGTCGTCGCCGTCTTCTTCGAAAATAGACTTGACGTCGAATTCGTCTTCTTCGTCTTCGTCGTCCACGTTGAAGTCGATCTCTTCGAGTTCTTCGTCTTTGATCGCTTCTCTGCGGCTCGCTGCCGTATCCATGTTGTCCTCTTCTTCTTCCACTTCGCGAATGATAAGTTCATCGCCCGATTCCGTCAATACCTTCACGTCAAGCGCAAGGGACTGCAATTCCTTCAAGAGGACTTTGAACGCTTCGGGAATACCGGGTTCGGAAATGTTTTCACCGCGAACGATGGATTCGTAAGTCTTGACACGGCCGACAACGTCGTCCGACTTAACGGTAAGAATTTCTTGCAAAATGTGCGCCGCGCCGTACGCTTCGAGCGCCCAAACTTCCATTTCACCGAAACGCTGACCACCGAACTGCGCTTTACCGCCGAGAGGCTGCTGCGTAACCAAGCTGTAAGGCCCGATTGCACGCGCGTGAATCTTGTCGTCAACAAGGTGAATAAGTTTAATCATATACTGAACGCCGATGGTAACGCGGTTTTCAAAAGGTTCGCCCGTTCTGCCGTCGAATACCTGGAATTTACCGTCTACCTTACCGTCGGGATTCAAGAGGTTGTTTTCACGGAACATTCTTTCAAGGTCTTTTTCCGTTGCGCCGTCGAATACGGGCGTCGCAATCTTCCAACCAAGCTGTTTACATACGTAACCAAGGTGCACTTCCAAAACCTGACCGATGTTCATACGCGAAGGAACGCCCAACGGGTTGAGCAAGATCTGCAAAGGCGTACCGTCTGCAAGGAAAGGCATGTCCGCCTGCGAAAGCACGCGGGAGATAACGCCCTTGTTACCGTGACGACCTGCCATCTTATCGCCGACCTGAATCTTTCTCTTCTGCGCAATGTATACGCGGACGAGTTTATTTACGCCGGGGTCAAGTTCGTCTTTGTTTTCTCTCGTGAATACCTTAACGTCAACGACTACGCCGCCTTCGCCGTGAGGTACTTTCAAAGAGGTGTCGCGCACTTCTCTCGACTTTTCGCCGAAAATCGCGCGGAGCAATCTTTCTTCGGGCGTGAGTTCCGCTTCACCCTTGGGGGAAACTTTACCGACGAGGATATCGCCGCTCTGCACTTCCGCACCGATACGAATGATACCGTCTTCGTCCAAATCCTTCAACGCGTCGTCGCCAACGTTGGGGATATCGCGCGTGATTTCTTCGGGACCGAGTTTGGTATCTCTCGCTTCCATTTCATGCTTTTCAATATGAATGGAAGTAAATACGTCGTCTTGCACCAATTTTTCGGAAAGCAAGATAGCGTCTTCGTAGTTGTAGCCTTCCCATTCCATATAGCCGACGAGAATGTTCTTACCAAGGGCAAGTTCACCGTTGTTGGTCGAAGGACCGTCTGCGATGATTTCGCCTTTGAAGACTCTGTCGCCCGTGGAAACGATGGGACGCTGGTTCAAGCTGGTGCCTGCGTTGGAGCGTTCGAACTTCTTCAAGGGATATTCGCGTACGTTGCCGTCTTCTTCGCGAATCTTAATCATGTTCGACGCGCAGGAAACGACGACGCCCGCTTCTTTTGCGGTTACGATAACACCGGAGTACTGTGCAATAGAGCTTTCAATACCCGTTGCAACGATTGCGGATTCCGTCTTCAAAAGAGGAACTGCCTGACGTTGCATGTTCGAGCCCATGAGGGCACGGTTGGTATCGTCGTTTTCAAGGAAAGGAATGAGTGCCGCTGCGACGGATACGAGCTGCTTGGGCGAAACGTCCATGTAATCCATCTTTTCGCGGGGCATTTCCGTGATATCGTTCTGGTGACGGCAGCCAACGCGTTCGTTGACGAACTTGCCCTCTGCGTCGAGGGGTTCGTTTGCCTGCGCCACGATATATCTATCTTCTTCGTCTGCCGTGAGGTAATCTACGTGTTCGGTGACTACCCCCGTTTCCTTATCAACTCTTCTGTACGGGCTCATGATGAAGCCGTATTCGTTGACTTTTGCAAACGTAGCAAGCGACGTGATAAGACCGATGTTCTGTCCTTCAGGCGTTTCGATAGGACACATACGGCCATAGTGCGTATGGTGAATGTCACGAACTTCGAAGGTTGCTCTGTCTCTGTTCAAACCGCCGGGACCGAGCGCGGAAAGCTTACGCTTGTGGGTAAGTTCTGCAATCGGGTTGGTCTGGTCCATGAACTGGGAGAGCTGCGACGAACCGAAGAATTCGCGAATGACTGCGGATACGGGACGGATGTTGATGAGCGCCGAAGGCGTGATTTCCATCGGGTCTTGCGTACCCATTCTTTCTTTGATAAGTCTTTCCAATCTTGCGATACCGATACGAAGCTGGTTCTGCAACAATTCGCCAACCGAACGCACACGGCGGTTACCGAGGTGGTCGATGTTGTCCGTCGTGCCGATGCCATACTTCAAATCGAGGTTTGTCGAAATGGACGCAACGATATCGTCTACCGTAATGTGCTTATGGCAGAGCTTGTCAATCAAAGGACGGAGCTCTTTCTTCTGCGCTTTGGTAGGAACGGGCTGTTCGCTGTTCATGATTTCGTGGAAAAGCTGACAAGCCGCTACAAATTTACGACGGTTGTCCTTTCTCTTTTCTCTCTTCTTCTTTTCTTCGGGCTTTTCATCGGGTTCTTCTGCTTTTTCAACCGTCTTGTAAAGCTCGTTGATGTCGTCGACGTATTTTTCCGCTACTTCTTCTACGCTGAGGGAAGCACATTCTTCCGCGATGAGCTTGGAGAATTTGTAGGTGGGATAATATACGGTGGGCAAGAGGCCGAAATCCTTTGCGCGTACCTGTACGGGGATATCGGAGATTGCCGAGAAATCCACGGTGTTGTTCGCAATCATCTTGTGACGGATTTCCCCTTCTTCGGGATCGTCTACAAGCACGAACAATTCGTTCACGCCGCAGTTTTGAATTTCCTTTGCTTTTACTTCGGAAATCTTTTCGCCTGCCTCTGCAATTACTTCGCCCGTTTCGGGATTAATGACTGCGTCAGCTACTCTGCAACCAGCCAAACGGAAGGAAAGGCAAAGCTTTTTGTTGTACTTGTATCTACCAACCTTTGCGATGTCGTAACGGCGGGTTTCGAAGAACAAGTTGAAAAGGTGCGCTCTTACGGAATCTTCCGTGGGCGCTTCACCGGGACGGAGACGGCGATAGAGTTCGTACAAGCCGTCCGATTCCGATTTTGCGGTATCTTTTGCAAGAGTAGCCGCGATAATCTTGTCGCCGGGGAACAAGTCCTCGATTGCGCGGTTAGAACCAAAGCCAAGTGCACGCAAAAGCACCGTGATGGGCAGCTTTTTCTTTCTGTCCACACGGACGTACAACGCGTCCTGCGCGTCCTGTTCGAGTTCGAGCCATGCGCCGCGGTTGGGCATAACGGTCGTCGCGAACATTTCTTTACCCGTCTTATCCTTGCTGGACGAATTGTTTACGCCCGGGGAACGAACGAGCTGAGAAACGATTACACGTTCTGCACCGTTGATGATGAACGCGCCGTTTTCGGTCATGAGAGGCATATCCCCCATGAATACTTCCTGTTCGAGAACTTCGTTCTTTACCTTGTTGACAAGGCGAACTTTTACACGCAAAGGAAGCGCATACGTAGCGTCACGGGTACGACATTCTTTTTCGTCGTACTTGGGTTTATCGCCAAATCTGTGCTCTAAGAAATAGAGTTCGAAACGGTCGGAGTAGTCGGTAATCGGGGAGAAATCCTCGAAAACCTCGCCGATACCTTCTTCAATGAAGGTATTGTAGCTGTCTTTCTGGATCTCAACGAGGTCGGGAATGTCGATGACTTCGTTGATGTTACCGAATTTTCTTCTTTCGGTTTTGCCGTACTTTGAAATAGGTAAATCCATCGGTTCAAATTGCTCCTTAAAAATTTTTTTGAGGCGATCTACCGAGTATATCTTTTCATCGATAAAAATCGAAATTTTTGTCTTGGTTGAAATTTTTTGTATCTTCCGCTTTACTTTTGCGTCCTTTTGCGCTATAATATATATAAAGAAGAGGTTTTTGCCCCTCGAAAGCCCCTTTTTTCGGGGTTTTTCGAGTTATTTTTTATCGAAAAAATCCTTTTCGAGCGGCATTACGCCATCATAAAGCATAATGATACATTATCTAATTATAAAGGCTTAAAAAAAAGTTGTCAAGCTTTTTTGCCCGATGTTTTTTATTTTTTTGAAAAAAGTTATCCAGAAGGAGTTTTTTATGAGAATTGACAAGTTTCTCAAAGTGTCGCGCATCTTAAAACGCCGTACCGTCGCACAGGAAGCGTGCTCGGAAGAAAAAGTCGTTATCAACGGCAAACCCGCAAAGCCCTCTACCGCCGTCAAAATCGGCGACGTGGTCGAGGTTTTGTACGCTACGGGCATATTAAAATTCCGCGTTGTCAACATCAAAGAAACGGTGAAAAAGGAAGAAGCCGCGTCCTTATACGAGGTGATTGTATGAAAAATACTCCTTCCGTTGGCGTCATTATTTGCGCCGCAGGCAAAGGTCAGCGCGCAGGTTTTGAAAAAAATAAGCTCCTTATCCCCTTTGACGGTTCAACCGTGCTGCAAAAGACACTCTCGGCGTTCGATTTCCCCTTGATAGACGAAATCACCGTCGCGGCAAGCGCAGAGGATTTGGAACAAATCCGCGAAATCTGCTCTTCCCTGCCCCGTGCAAAAGCGGTGCTTGGCGGCGCGGATAGATCGCACTCCGTTTACAACGCCTTGCAAAAAACAAACTGCGATATCGTACTCATTCACGACGGGGCGCGGCCCTTTGTTTCGCGCGCCGTTATCGAGGGTTGCGTACATAGCGTTAAAACGCACGGTAGCGGCGTCTGTGCGGTGGCTTGCTCGGACACGATAGCCGTTGTCAGCGACGGTAAAATCGCAAACGTGCCCTGCCGCGATTCCCTGCGCCAAATCCAAACGCCGCAGGGCTTTTTCCGCAAAGATATCCTCTCCGCTTACGAGCAGGCTTTTCAGTTGAAAAACCCTGCTTACACGGACGATTCTTCCGTGTTTGCGCAATTTTTCGGCGCGCCCTATCTTTGCGAGGGCAGCCGTGAAAATATCAAGATGACCTATGCGGAAGATTTTTTCGATTCATGCGCGCGCTGCGGTTTTGGAATCGATACCCACGCCTTTGGCAAACCGCAGGATTATATCGTGCTGGCAGGGGTAAAAATCCCCTCCGAAAGCGGTCTTATCGCGCATAGTGACGGCGACGTTTTGATTCACGCCGTCATGGACGCTATGCTGTCGGCAGCTGGACTGAAAGACATCGGGCATTACTTCCCCGATACGGACGAAAAGTGGCGCGGCGCGGATTCCATGCAAATGCTTGGACAAGTCCTCGCGCTGTTAAACGACGTCGGCTACGGCGTGAAAAATCTGTCCATAGCGATTCAAGCGGAAAAACCCCGTCTGGCAAAATTTATCGATACTATGAAAACCAACCTCGCCCGTGCGCTTTGCATTGACCCTGCATTCGTCGGCATTTCCGCCGGCACAAACGAGGGTTTGGGCTACGTCGGCGAGGGCAAAGGCATCACCGTCAACGCATACGTGCTGTTGAAATCCACGAGGTAATTATGGCAACCAAACAAAAAGCTCCTACCACGCAATACGTTTGCTCGCAATGCGGTTTTACCGCGCCTAAATGGCTGGGCAGATGCCCCGACTGCGGCAATTTTAATACTCTGCAAGAAGAAATCGTGCGCGTAGCGGATACTAAACCGGAAGTCCGCCGCGGCGTGTCCGAAATCAAAACGCGCGCCCTCCCCCTTTCCAAGGTCGGCTATGAGAAATTCGACCGCGTAAAAAGCGGCATTTCCGAGTTCGACAACGTCCTCGGCGGCGGTATCGTGCGCGGTTCGCTCGTACTCCTTGGCGGCGACCCCGGCATCGGGAAATCCACCCTTTTGACCCAAGTTTCCGCCCACCTCGCCGCGACGCAAGACGCCCCCGTTTTGTACGTTTCCGCGGAAGAGAGTTGTTCGCAGGTGAAAATGCGTTGCGAACGCTTGGGGTTAAATTCGGATAATTTATTGCTCCTCAATGAAACTTGTTTAGAGGACATTGAAAACGCTTTGGGCGAGAGCAAATTCGTCGTCATCGACTCCGTGCAGGCTATCTACACGGAAACGCTGTCCTCGGCGGCTGGGTCCGTCGGGCAAGTCCGCGAATGCGCGGCAAGGCTGATGCGGATTGCAAAATCGCAAAATATCACCTTTTTCATCATTGGGCACGTCACCAAGGAAGGCTCTTTGGCCGGACCGAAAGTTCTTGAACATATCATGGACACCGTGCTCTATTTCGAGGGTGAACAAGAGGATAATTACAAACTTCTCCGCGCAGTGAAAAATCGTTTCGGCTCAGCGCAGGAAGTAGGCGTGTTTGAAATGACGGACGCAGGCGTGAAGAGCGTTGGCGATTATGCGGAAATTTTCCTTTCGGATACACGCGGCGTTGCAGCAGGCTCAGCGGTGACTCCGTCCGAGAGCGGCAACCGATGCATGAACGTGGAAATCCAAACGTTGATTACCAAAGCCCCTTACGGACAGCCTCGGCGCATGAATCTCGGTGTGGATTATAACCGTTTGGTCGTTTTGATTGCCGTTTTGGAAAAGCGTTGCGGTATCCCTTTCTTTAACTTGGACGTGTACGTAAACGCCATGGGCGGTATTAAATTGAGCGAACCCTCTATCGATTTGGCGCTTTGCGCGGCGCTTTGTTCGGCGGCGAACGACGTTCCCATCGACAAGTACACCGCGGTGTTTGGCGAAGTGGGTTTGACGGGGGAAATCCGACCCGTGACCCGCGCCGATAAACGGGTAAACGAGTGTATAAAAACCGGTTTCAAACGAGTGATTTTGCCGGCGAAAAATATAAAATCCTGCGAAAAGTACAAGGATAAAATCGAGCTTGTCCCCGTGCAGTACGTTGGGCAAATGATAAAAGCCCTTAATTTACGAGCAGCCAACGCTCCGCCCACTTTCGGCGAAAAAATTTGATAAAATTTAACAAAAAATATCCGCTCATAATGGAAGCGGATATTCTTTTATACGTAAAAAACGGCAAGAAAACCTCGCCGTTTTTTATTATACTAATTATTAATTATTCTGCATCTTCGCTTTTCTCGTTATTCTTTGTCATTGCAATCGCAAGAGCCTGCGTCGCTTCCATATTTTGCTTCTTTAAGCGTTCTGCTTCGTATGTATCAATTTCATTCATGCACATACGCTTGAAATCATCGGGATTTTTCACCATTTCAAAATATAAGTTGGTAAAACCGCTGGTAGAGATGTGAATTTCGCCATAATGGAACATTCTCCCCCACAAACTTTGTTCTACATGAATAGATTCCACTTTATTCAAAGGAATATCCAAAGTCTCTCTATGGACAAACCCTTTTTTCCCGATGAGACGTTTATTCGTGAGCGCAAGTTCTATGTTTTTGAATGCAATCGTTTTCGCAATCGCTTTAATCGTAGGAATCAAGAGCACCCAACAAAACAAAATCCCCCAAAACCAACTCCAGAACAACACAATCCCGTTTAATTCCGCGTTTTTAACAATCTGTTCGTTGTTGTTTAAATTTTTCTCAACATATTTACCCATACCGTAACCTTCCTTA
>JAZQGK010000107.1:0-14644 GCA_045539975.1 Candidatus Scatosoma sp.
GAGCTATCGTCTGCAGGAGGAACGTCCGTGTTGGAAGAAGAGCTATCCACAGGGGGCTGTTCTTCGCCGGGCGTCCATTCTGCAACCCAAGCATTCTTAAGCTGAGCTGCTTTGTAGTAGGAAACGATGGAATATAATTTAACGGTATCGCCTACTTGAGGAGCGTTTTCCATTGCGTCGTATCTGGTGGTACCGTCTGCACTGTAAACACCATAAACGTAAATGGAGTTTCCGTTAGCGTCTTCGATATAAAGGTTGCCGTACGTCGTGTTGTCAACGCTGGTAACCGTACCGCTGATGTAGTATTTCGCTTCGGTGTCGCCCTTCAACGTTTCGCCGATTTCAAGCGCCTTAGGGATGCTGATTTCGCTGTCTGCTGCGGGCAATTCGTATTTCTTCAACAAGATGGAGAAAACTTTGGTATCGGTAACGTCACCGCAGGTAATGGTAGCGGTAAGGGTAACCGTTTCGTCTGCCGTTGCAGGCACGGAAAGTTTCAAAACGCCGTTTTCGATAACTGCGTTATTGCCGCTAACTTCCCAAGCGATTGCTACGTCCGAATAGGTGTTGCCTTTTGCGATAAGTTCAATCGATTTTTCGCCGATAACTTCGGAAACAACCGAAAGCTTTTCTTTTTCTTCAGCAACTTTCTTATCGGGGGTGATGCTGTTCTTGTCAACCATCTTTACAAGGTGACCAACGTTGTTGCCTGCGCCGCCTGCATAGGAGAGCATGGATGCGCTGATGGTCTTATGCGTAGAGTAGTTACCAAGGTAGTAATCTGCTGCTTCGCCATTCTTATTCTTGTCAAGGTGCGTCGTAATCGTGCCAAGTTCTGCGTTCCATACGAATACGGATACGGGTTCGCTTGCATAAACGATATTGTCGTGCCCGCCGTCATCGCTGAGTCTAACACCGATGTATTGCTTGCCGTTTTCAGCGTGGTTGAACCAAGGATAGAATTCCGTCGTGCTGCCTGCTTTGTATTCTACGAATACGTCAACAGCTTCAGCAGCAACTTCCGTTGTCTTGAAATAATAACCGTCCATGGTACCTGCAAAGTACATATCTTTTGCAAGGGTGGACTGATATACGTGATATTTATAAGCTTCGCCTTCTACGGGAGCTTCCGTGATCGCCGTGGGAACTTCGCTCAAAGCTTTCAAAGCAAGGCCTTCCAAGGTGAACTGTACGGAGTGGCAACCTTCGGGGTCGGTAATCGTACCCGTCAAGATGAAGGGCAAGTCTTCGGACAATTCGCCGATAACAACGGTATCTTCCGTTTCGCCTTCCACGATAGTTACGCCTTCTTCAACGTCAACCGACCAAGAGATGTCGTATTTTACGTCTTCGCCGATGAAAGAGAAGGAATTGATGAGCGTAAAGTCTTTACGGGTTTCATAATTCTTCTTAATCAACTGTTCGTGAACGTAAGATTTCACGTCGTTCAATGTTGCCTCATGGGGATCCGTGGGTGTAACAGAACTGGAAGAGCTGCTGTCTGCCGGGGATGAGTCAGGGCTGGAGGAAGGCTTGTTATTGTCGCCGCAAGCCGCCAACATACCAAAACACATCACCATAGCAAGAATGCCGGGAAAGAGTTTTTTCATGTTTATTCTCCTTAATAAATATTTTTTAATTGTTTTCACGTTTTTTAAGCAATACGAAAGCTGCCACAGCAACGGGCAAGATAGCAGAAACTGCGATTACGCTGCCGCATCCGCCTTTTTCGCTTGTCGTATCGGAAGAGGTAACAGGGGGTTCAACGGGCGGGAACAAAGGACCGCCGTCTACCTTGATACCGCCGGTAGAAAGGATTTTAATTTGATAATCGCCGTTGAAGTAATCTACTACGCCCGTAACGTCGATGGTTTTGCCCATTAACATATCTTCCGTAGCCAAATTACCGGCATTGTCTCTTAAAACGATGGTACGAATGGTAATCGTTCTGCCTTCCGCTTCGCAGGTCAAGGTCATTGCGCCGTCGTTATTGCCGCCGTTGTCGGTGGTGTATACGTCTTTTACCTTCAAACCTTTCATGGCGATGGAAGTGTTCATTGCCAGTTCCGCGTACTTATACGTTTTCTTGCCGTCTTCCGTTTCAATTTGAACGGATTTGGTGAAAGTGGAGGGCGCGGTTTCAACGTTCGCCGCCGCGTAGCCTTTTTCAATCAAACGGATGTCGTCGTCGGAGGGCATGAAAGCGTTGAACTTCAAGTCGGATACCTGATAGGAATCGCCTGCCTCATAGTACTGTACAACGCCCGTAACACGGACTTTGTTACCGATATTCAAAATTTGAACACCCTGTGAGGAAAGGAAGAAACCATAGTACACGTAAACGCCGAAATACATTTGCGTTTCTTCGTCAAAGCTTTCAATATACACGCCTTGGTTGACGTAGTAAGCAACAATCCCTTCGAAAGCAACGCGTTTGCCCGTATAGCTTTCCATATTCAGACGGAGTTCCTTCAAGTCAAGCTCGATAGAGTCGCCATAGAAGAATTCAGGGTCTTTTTCGGTGGAGTAAACGTGCAACTTTAATGCGTTTGCCTGCGCGATTGCCTGCGTACAGAGTTCGCCGTAACGGCTGTTACCTGCTTTCGAACCGAGTGCAAGACCTTCCTGCAACAATTCAAGGTTCAAATTGCGGTACTCGGTAGCATTAGGAGCTTTATACCAAATCCAAGCCAAATATCTATCGCCGGTGGAGTCTGCTTCCCAAGCCGTGCCTTCCGATTCCAAGATAATCGAGGTAGCGTCTTGCAAAGCCGTGCGCGTATAGCGCGCTGCTTTTTTACCCCATTCTTCCAACTTACCGGTGGATTCGGGAGTGTTGACCGCCATATATCTCGCTTTAAAAGTGTTTTGGTCGTTGAAACCGGGTGCGTTGAAGTGGGTGGTGTCGCCGTCGATGAAAGTTTTTACCGTTACTTCCATCGTTTCGCTGTCGCCGTTTAAATCCAACTTAGCTTGTCCCGCGTAATCAACTTTTTCCTCTGCAACGGCTACGACGCCTGCGTTGGCTTCTTCCAAGGGGAAAGAAGCGCTAACGCCTGCGAATAAGCCAAACGCGCAAAAAATTGTTAATAATAATGATAATGCCGTTTTTTTCATAGAAGTAAGTTACCTAAAAATCAAAGATTTCGTAGTGCTTATGCGCCGTAGTCGTAACGGAGCTTTTCAATCATGCTCTTGAATTCATTGTCAACGAGTTCGATAGCCGTGATACCTTCAAGCTGACCAACGAAGCAGTTCTGCATCAAGATACCTACTTGGTCACGAGCGCCGGACGAACCAACGAATGCGGGGGATACGAACATTGCGGATTCCTGAGCCAAACACTGTTTAACGCAAGACGCCTGCAAGTTTGCATTGCCGTCAGCCGTATCGATGAACGTCTTATAAGAATCGAACTTCGCGTCAAGGTTGCTGATAACGGGAGCGTAACCGGAAGTAGCCGAGAAGTTTGCCTGCAAGCCCATCGTCGTGGTGAGGAACTTCATGAACAACCAGGTAGCTGCCATTTCTTGCTTGTTCGTTTTCTTGAACATGCAAAGGTTAGGACCTTGCGAAATAACCTTGGGGTTATTCTTATTCAACTGAGGAGGTAAAGCGATACCTACTTCGAAAGGATAAGCGATTTGACCGTTTTCATCGGTGATAGGGTCGGGGCATTGATAGCTTGCGCCTGCGGACGAACCGATGGTCATGTAGGAGTTCAATTTAGAAGGATCGGTCTGCGTGAACAAATCGGAAGTATAGCTACCGTACGTTTCTTCCGTCGTTACCAAGCCGAGCTGATACCATTCTCTCAATCTGCCGACGAAAGCTTGGTTCGCTTCTACGTCGAACAAGAATTTCTGACCTTCCACAGCGGAGGTGTAAGGCGTACCGAGCTGTTCGGTCATCGTGATGAACCAGTTTGCTTCGGAGTCATAACCGAGGGGCACGCACATAGGATCGATGGTAACGATTTGTTGGATAACCGTTTCCATTTCGTCCCAAGTGGTGGGAACTTTCAAATCGTTTGCTTCGAAGAACGTCTTGTTATAATACAAAACTTCGGTGGATTTGGAGTACGGAAGGGTGTACATTTTCCCATCGCCGTACGCGCGGCCTTCTTCGTAGTAACCGCGAACGAAATTGTTAGCCTGTTCTTGCGTAAGACCCATCTGTTCGGTCGTACCGTCTGCTTTCGTTACGGTTGCCGTGCTTGCGATGTAATCGTCCAAAGGAGCTACTGCGCGCGCTTTGTTGTAAAGAGCAACGTGGTCGGGGTAGCAATATGCAAGGTGAGGCGCGTTGCCGCCGTTGAGCTCGGTGGTGATTTGGTCACGAAGGTCGGGATAGCCGCCCTTAGAGCCGTGTACGATTTCGATGTTGGGATACATTTTGTTGAACTCGGGAATCCAAGCGTCCAAAACGTTACGAAGGTTCGCACCCATGGTGTGGTAGAAATTGATGGTTACCTTGCTGCCGTCGTAAGCAACTGCCGCCGTGGGGTCGCCGTTGATAACAACGTCGCCGGTGTTATCGGAAGAACCGCCGTTACCGCTGTCGTTGCCGCCGGTGGTCTTTGCCAAGTCTGCCCAGAACCCGGGTTCCAAAGAGCCTACGAAACCGCCGTTATTGTTACCGCTGTTGCCGCCGCAACCGATTGCGCCAGCCGTCAAAGCGATAAGGGACGTAAAAGCGATGAGTTTTTTCGCAAATTTGTTCATAAATATCTATTCTCCTTACGATATTATTTTTTTGATTAACCTTTGATACCGCTTCTCGATACACCTTTCATGATGTACTTACGAAGGAATACGAATACGAGGAACAACGGAATGGAAACCATTGTTACCGCTGCCATCTGACGGGGATAGTCGATACGGCCTTGGTTGCCGTCTTCCGAGAAATCCATTTCGCGCAAACCGTTGGTGATCAGTTTGTGCAAATCGTCGTTTGCTACCAGTTTGGGCCACATATACGAGTTCCAAGAACCCATCATTTTCAAGATGGTAATCGAGATAATCGTAGGCATGGCAAGGGGGATCATAACTTTCCAAAGATATTTCAAATCGTTCGTTCCGTCAATCTTTGCCGCCAAGTACAATTCGTTGGGGATCTGTTGGAAGTTCTGCTTCAATAAATATATATAGAAGACGCTTACCAAGAAAGGAACGATCAATACCGTGTACGTATTCATCCAACCCAAACGGTTTACGGTGATGTAGTTGGTGATGGTGAAAAGTTCACCGGGGATCATCATCGTTGCAAGCAAGAAAGCGAACAACGTGTTTTTGCCTTTAAACTGCAACCGCGCGAAGGCGAAAGCGGCAAGGACGGTGATGACCAGTGAGAACAACGTGGAAACGATGCCTACGTAAACGGTGTTCATGAACAGTCTGCCCATGTTCGCTTTCGAAAAAGCGTTGGCATAGTTTTGCCAGTGAATTTTTTGCGGGAAGAACGTAGGGTTCTGCAACTCGTATTCCGGCAAAGTCTTCAACGAGGAAATAATCATCCAGTAGAAAGGGAAGATGACGATAATTGCCATAATGCCGAGGAAGAGATACAAACCGACCTGCACCAAAATTTTCATGATGCGCTGTTTGCTGGAAACCTGCTGCATGTCTTTTTCTTGCATGACCGCTTGCGCCAAGATATCCTTTTCCGTCGTTTCTTCCACGGTTTTTTCCACCGTTTCGGGGGTTAAGTTTTCAGTTTCTTCTAACGTTTCGTTTTTGATTTCGTCCATGACTTAACCTCCTTAATAGTGTGTCTTCTTCTTGCTGACGTACAAGTTAATCATCGTTACGACGAAGATAATCGCAAACAATATCAATGCCGAAGCACTTGCACGCCCTGCCTTATCGGCTTCAAGAGCTTTATAAATCAAACCAACCATGGTTTGCATACTGCCGATTTGTCCTACGGGACCCATGTTTTCCCCAAACACACCGACAACGCTGGTGTATTCTTTAAACCCGCCGATAAAGCCGGTGATGACAACGTACGCAATCATCGGAGAGAGAAGGGGCACGGTAACGCGGAAGAAAATACGGGTACGGGAAGCCCCGTCGATTTTCGCTGCGTCGTAGTACTGTTTGTTGATGCCCTGCAAACCGCCCAAAAGCACGAGGATTTTGAAAGGCAACGCGTTCCAAACGATATAGATAACCATAACCGTCAATTTCGAGCCGTACGTCGAACCGGTGTCAATCCAGTTGACGGGCGCCGCGCCGAACCAACCGAGAATGGTGTTCATAATACCTGCTGTCTGAATCATAGGACGCTGCGTACCGATACCGATACCTACCATGTCGAACATAACCGCGAATACCATACCGATAGCCAGCGAGTTGGTTACGTAAGGCAGGAAGAAAATCGTCTGCAACAATTTACGCAAGGGCTTGATTGCGTTCAAGCATACTGCGATGAGCAGCGCAATCGCCGTCGAAAGAGGCACGGTAAGCACGCAGAGCAACAGAGTATTTTTCATTGCCGTTGAAAACTCGGTGTCGTATTTCACAACGTCCACAAAGTTCCCGATACCGAACGCGTACGTTTCGCCGCCGAGTTCGCCGAGGTTGCTGTAACCTTCGAGGAATGCGATGCGCACGGTATTAAAGATAGGCCAAACGGTGAACACTGCAATGAGGACGATAACGGGGAGCAGATAAACCCAGCCCTTCCACGAATCAAAATGAATTTTTTCTAAAAATTTCTTTTGATGTAAACGTTTTGTCACCGCAGTATTGTCGGACGCCGTTTCCGCAACGGGTTGCGCGGGCGTTTCTTCCGGAGTCAATTCTTCGGGGGTGATTTTTTCGTCAATCATAAGCCACCTACCTTAAAAGTAAATTCTTTCTTCGGTTTCTGCGTTGAAGAGGAAGGTCTTATGGGGTTTCAAATTGAAACGAACTTCCTTTGCCGAAAGGTCGATTTTATTATCAGCGTCCACAATCGAACGAACGATAGGGTTCTGCGAATTTTCATGACGGGATACGATGGAAACGTCGCGACCCATAACTTCTACGTTGGAAAGTTCGCAAGAGAACGCGCCGTTGTCGTCTAAGATGAAGCCTTCGGGACGAATGGCAACGGTAACGTTTTGGTCTTCCACACCCTTGACGTCCAACACGGCTTGTTCGCCGATGAACAGTTTGCCGCCTTCCACCCTGCCGTTGAATACGTTAATGGGGGGCGTACCGAGGAATTTCGCAACGAAGAGGTTGGTAGGGTCGTCGTAGATGGACTGCGGAGCGCCTACCTGCTGCACAACGCCGAGTTTCATAACGACGATAACGTCGGAAATACTCATTGCTTCTTCCTGGTCGTGTGTAACGAATACCGTTGTGATACCCGTTTCTTTCTGGATACGTCTAATTTCTTCACGAGTCTGCAAACGAAGTCTTGCGTCGAGGTTGGACAAAGGTTCGTCCAAGAGCAAAACGCGGGGCATTTTCACCAAAGCGCGCGCGATAGCAACACGTTGCTGCTGACCGCCCGAAAGTTCGCTGGGTTTTCTATCCATCAACTCGTCGATTTGAACGAGTCTTGCCGCTTCGTGCGCACGTTCCAACATCTGTTGTTTGTTCAATTTATCCGCACCGCGAAGGTTCTGCAAGGGGAACATGATGTTCTGTTGAACCGTCATATGGGGATACAGTGCATAGTTTTGGAACACTAAGCCGATACCGCGATTTTCAGGAGCAAGATCGGTAACGTCTTCGTCGCCGAAGAAAATCTTACCCATCGACGGCTTTTGCAAGCCGCTGATCATGTACAGCGTCGTGGACTTACCGCAGCCGGAAGGGCCGAGCAAACCGACGAGTTTCCCATCGGGGATAGTAAAGGTGAAATTGTTGACCGCAACGACCTCTTCCCCGGATTTTTTGTTACGACTGGGGAAAATTTTGGTCAAATTTTGCAATTCTACTTTCATATAACCTCCTATGTGCGTTATATTTTATTTTTCTTTTTCATTTATTTTGAAAGCGGTCGTACTCCGCATTTTCAACAGCTTTTGCATGCTCTTCTTGGCGTGCCTTTATCAAATCTTCTTGGGTTTCGAAAATTTGTTGGCTGACGTAATCGACTACCACCGTGTCGGCGAGCAAGTCGTGAATGGAAGAGTTGGTTTTGGTGACGATCAGCATCGCTACCTGCAAAATTCCAAGCAAGGCGATGGTAATCAAGCCGACGATGCCCATCATATTGAAATTAATCATCGTCAACAGCGCGAGGGGCATCATGGTTTCGATGGCGAACATGCCCACGATGGTACGCACGAACAGTACGGGGTTGCTTACCTTGACAAGGTTGGTTCTAATAACGGCAAGCCCAAAGATTTTCTTGCCCAGCGTTCTGCCGTAGCCAAAGAGCAAAGGAAGAATGAAATACCAAACGAGAAAAGCAAGGAACGTGCCGCCGCCGTGCATCAGCAAGGTCAGATAGAAAATATCCTGATACGTTTCCTGAAAACCCTTGTCGTTATTCAACGCTTTTTGCGCGTCGTTGTAAACTTGTCTTTCTGCGTCGGTGAGCTTGTCAAAATCCTCTTGGCTGATATTAAAATCGATGCCGTAGGTTTCTTCGTATTGCGTATAGTAGGCGTTGAGCTCGGCGGTTTTTTGGTCGTAATTGCAGACCGCGGTGATACCCGTTGAAAAGCCGAGCGCTAACATAACCGTTATGATAAAGTCGAACAAAAACGCGGAGATGCGTTTCCAAAAGCTTGCTTTTTGTAAAGTGAAAGACATGAAAAACTATTCCTTATAAGGCGTACGTTTATAGAATGCGGAGTTTATGTAAAAAATATAAAACGCATTGCTTAAAAAAATCCGCTAATATAATATTGTAAATACACTACGTGTATATAATACCATAAAATTCGACAAAAAAGCAAGGGTTTTGTCATAAAAATACGGAGAAAGTACGAAAAATTTTCCAAGCTTTTCAAAGGGCGGAAAATCCTTTCTTTCCGCCGACCAAAAAATGAAAAACCCCTTGACAGAAAACGGAAAAGGGGGTATAATGGTGAGGTCAAAACTATTCATTACGGAGAAAAAAAGCAAATGGACGTAAAAAACATTTTATCGAAATGCGATCATACTCTTTTGGGACAAGCTTCGACGTGGTCGGATATTAAAAAAATCTGCGACGACGGCATGAAATATGCAACGGCGAGCGTCTGCATTCCCCCCAGCCACGTAAAACAGGCAAAGGAATACGTCGGCGAAAGACTGAAAATCTGCACGGTTATCGGGTTCCCGAATGGGTATAACACCACTGAAGTCAAAGTGTTTGAAACCAAGGACGCGATTGCAAAAGGCGCGGATGAAATCGATATGGTTATCAACATCGGCATGCTTCGCGAGGGCTTGGACGAGGCGGTTTGCGAGGAAATTCGTCAAATCAAAGCGGCTTGCGGGGATAAAATTTTGAAAGTTATCATCGAAACCTGCCTTTTGACCGAAGACGAAAAGGTACGCATGTGCAAAATCGTCACGGCGGCAGGCGCGGATTATATCAAGACCTCGACGGGATTTTCCAAAGCCGGCGCAACGTTAGAAGACGTGCGTCTTATGCGCGCCAACGTGGGCGAAAAAGTCCTCGTGAAAGCGGCAGGCGGTATCTCGGGCTTGGAAGACGCGCAGGCGTTTTTGGATAACGGCGCGGACAGATTAGGCACCAGCCGCGTTGTCAAAGCCGTGCAAGGCGTCGAAGGGCAGGGCTATTAAGGGTTTGCCCTCGAAAACGAGGCTAAAATTACCAAATAATCATTAAAATGATTAAAAACAGAAAAAACAGAGAAAAAATAGTCAATAACGACAGAAAAGGAGAGAAATTATGTCAATTCCTACCCCTCATATTTCCGCAAAAGCAGGCGATTTCGCCAAGACGGTATTGATGCCCGGCGATCCTTTGCGCGCGGAATTTATTGCGAAAACCTATCTTGAAAACGCCGTACTTGTCAACAACGTGCGCGGCGTACAGGGCTATACCGGCTATTACAAAGGCAAAAGAGTGTCCGTCATGGCGTCGGGTATGGGTCAGCCGTCCATCGGCATTTATTCTTACGAACTTTTCAATTTTTACGGCGTAGAATCGATTATCCGCGTAGGTTCTTGCGGTGCGTTCTCCCCCGAATTGCACGCACGCGACATCGTCGTGGCGATGGGGGCTTGCACCAACGGCAATTACGCGTCGCAGTATAACCTGCCCGGTACGTTCTGCCCGATTGCGAGCTATGATCTCGTTCGCAAAGCGGTGGAAGAATGCGAAAAAGCCGGCGTAAACTTCCGCGTGGGCAATATTTTGTCCTCGGATATGTTCTACGACGACGCAAATTCGGGTATGCAATGGTCGAAGATGGGGGTTTTGGGCGTAGAAATGGAATCGGCGGCTCTGTATTGCAACGCAGCGCGCGCTGGAAAAAAAGCGCTTTGTATCTGCACGGTAAGCGATTCGTTCGTGTACCCCGAAGAGAATACGACGGCGGAAGAAAGACAAAATTCCTTCACGAAAATGATGGAAATCGCGCTCGCCGTAGCGGAAGAATAAAAAGGTAAAAAATAAAAAGGAGAAAGTATGGCAAAACGTACTTTTTTGATTGTTTTGGACAGCGTGGGGATCGGTGCGATGCCCGACGCAGGGGACTGGGGGGACGAAGGCAGTAACACGTTAGGCGTCATTCGTCAGCACCCCGATTTCCATTGTCCGAACTTGGAAAAAATGGGACTTTTCAACATCGACGGAGTGGGCGGAAAAACGCCTTCACCTCGTACCTGCTATGCCCGAATGACCGAATCGTCGCGTGGAAAGGACACCACGATCGGGCACTGGGAGATTGCCGGGTTATACTCTGCAAAACCTCTTCCAACCTACCCCAACGGGTTCCCGAAAGAGGTGATTGAGGAGTTTGAAAAACGCACGGGCAGGGGCACGCTTTGTAACCTGCCTTATTCCGGTACGGAAGTTATCAAAGACTACGGTGAAGAGCACGTTAAAACGGGAAAACTCATCGTGTACACTTCGGCAGACAGCGTATTCCAAATCGCCGCGCACGAGGACGTAGTGCCCATTCAAGAACTGTATCAATATTGCGAAATTGCAAGAGAGCTTTTGCAGGGCGAACACGGCGTCGGCAGAATTATTGCCCGCCCGTTTGAGGGGGAATACCCGTTCAAGCGCACGCCGCGCCGTCACGATTATTCGTTGACGCCCCCTGCGGCAACCGTTCCCGATATCATGAAAGAAGAGGGGTTCGACGTCATTTCCGTCGGGAAAATTTTTGATATTTTCGCAGGGCGCGGTTTCACCGAAAGCCATCCCACGGTGAATAACGAGGACGGCATGGATAAGACTTTGGAAATCGCCAAACGGGATTTTAACGGGCTTTGTTTTGTCAATTTGGTGGATTTCGATATGGTGTATGGACACCGTAACGACATTGCGGGCTATGCGCGCGCCATGACCGCTTTCGACAAGCGTTTGGGCGAGCTGTTGCCCCTGTTACAAGAGGACGATTTGTTGATTATCACGGCGGACCACGGCTGCGATCCGCTTACGCCGTCTACCGACCATTCCCGTGAATATACCCCGATGCTTGCCTATGGCAAGAAATTAAAAGAGGGTGTCAACCTCGGCACGAGATCGAGCTTTGCAGACATCGGTTCGACTGTGCTCGAATGGCACGGCTTGTCCTCGGATAAGGTATACGGACAGAGCTTTTTAAAGGAGATTATCAATGACTGATAAAGAGTTGATGGAGCTTGCCGTAGAGGGTAGAAAAGCGTCCTATTCCCCCTATTCGAACTTTCGCGTCGGGGCGGCGCTTTTAGGCAAGAGCGGTAAAGTGTATTTAGGCTGCAACGTAGAAAACGCGGCGTATACTCCGACGAACTGTGCGGAGAGAACGGCGGTTTTTAAGGCGGTCAGCGAAGGCGAAAGAGAGTTCGCGGCGATTGCAATCGTCGGGGGCAAGGGCGAGGAGTTGGCGGAGTTTTGCGCGCCCTGCGGCGTTTGTCGGCAGGTGTTGGCGGAGTTCTGCGACAAGGATTTCCGTATTATTTTGGGGACGCCTGATAACTACCGCGCCTATACTTTTGAGGAAATCTTGCCTCTGTCTTTTGGAAAAAGCGATTTGGAGTAACAAACTGATATGAGAATGTACGATATTATACAAAAGAAACGCGACGGCGGCATTTTGAGCAGTGAGGAAATCGAATGGGTCATCGGCGGTTATATCCGCGGCGAAATCCCCGATTACCAAGTAGCGGCGCTGTGCATGGCGATTTATTTTAGGGGCATGAACTTGGAAGAAACCACCGCTCTTACGTTTGCCGTGCGCGATTCCGGGGAAAAGCTGGACTTTTCGGATATTCACGGTCTTCGCGTGGACAAGCACTCTACGGGCGGCGTAGGGGACAAAACCAGTCTCGTCGTCACCCCCATCGTCGCAAGCCTTGGCGTTAAAGTTGCAAAAATGAGCGGCAGAGGCTTGGGGCATACGGGCGGCACGATTGATAAATTAGAGGCAATCCCCGGGTTTAGAACGGATTTGCCCATTGACGAGTTCAAAAAAATCGTCAACGAAATCGGGATTGCTATCGTGGGCCAGAGCGCCGAGCTTGCGCCGGCGGATAAATTATTATACGCGCTTCGGGACGTAACGGCGACGGTGGATAGTTTGCCCCTTATCGTATCGAGTATTATGGGCAAAAAGTTGGCGGCGGACGACGATTGCATCGTTTTGGACGTCAAGACGGGCAGCGGTTCGTTTATGAAGACGTTGGAAGACAGCCGAAAACTCGCCGAATGGATGGTGGAAATCGGCAAACGCGCCGGCAAACGCATGCGCGCGCTGATTACGGATATGGACAGACCTTTGGGGAACGCAATCGGGAACTCCGTAGAGGTGGTAGAGGCGATTCAAACGCTGAAAGGCAACGGGCCAAAGGATTTGACCGAGCTTTGCATTGCGCTTTCCGCGCATATCTTGTGCCTCGCGGAAAAGGGAACGTATGCCGAGTGTGAAAAGCTCGCCAAAGACGCGATTGCAAACGGCACGGGCTTGGAAATGTTTGCGAAGATGGTAGAGGCGCAGGGGGGGAACAAGGAATGGATTTTGCATCCCGAAAACTTCCCGAAAGCCAAATATTCGCACGAAGTCAAAGCCGGAGAAGAGGGCTATATTATCGGTGTGGACACGGAAAACTACGGCGTAGCCAGCCTGCTTCTCGGCGCAGGGCGGAACACGAAAGAGGACGTTATCGACCCGACGGCAGGGATTATTCTTTGCAAGAAAACGGGGGATTTTGTCAAGAAAGGGGAAACGCTTGCGGTGCTGTATTCTAACACGGAAAAGGGTTTTACGGCGTCCGAAGAACGGTTGTTGCAGGCTACGAAGATGGGCAAGGACGCACCCAAACAAGAACCGCTTGTGTTGGACGTAGTGGAATAAGAGAGAGCGCACAAAGGAAGAGAAAAAATGGCGAAGTTGTATTTTAAATACGGCGCGATGGGTTCGTCCAAGACGGCAAACGCGCTGATTACAAAGTTTAATTACGAAGAAAGAGGGATGAAAGTATGGCTGATAAAGCCCTCGGTAGACGTGCGCGACGGTGCGGACGTGGTAAAATCGAGAATCGGTTTATCGGCAAAAGCGGACGTGATAACGCCGGATAAAAATTTGGTGGACGAATTTAAAAACCATGCGGAATGTAACGTCATTATCGCGGACGAGTGTCAGTTTTTCACGCCCGAACAAATCGATAATTTACGGCAAATCGTGGACGAACTGGATATCCCCGTGCTTTGTTATGGCTTGCGCACGGACTTTTTAACCAAGCTATTCCCCGGCAGTTTGCGCCTTTTCGAGGTAGCGGATTCGGTTACGGAAATCAAAACCATTTGCGGCTGCGGTAAAAAAGCCATCGTCAACGCCCGCATCGACGAAAAAGGCTTCGTGGTAACGGAAGGCGGACAAATTATGCTTGGCGGCAACGATTCGTACGTGGCGATGTGCCATAGCTGTTGGAAAAAAACGATTGCCGAACAAAAGAAAGCATAAAAGCATAAAACGACAACGGAAAACAATAAAAAAAGCACCCGAAAAGGGTGCTTTTGTCATATATCCTATATCAAAAACGAAAAATTAATCCAAAGTGAAAACGTTGACGAGTTTGGGTTGCGCGCCCGTGACGGGGTCGAGAGGCATTTCCATGACGTCGGTCATGTATTCGTTCCATTTATCCACCACGGGGCTGTTTGCTTGGGTTTTTGCGGCGAAATCGACGCCTTTTTCACATTCGTAGTACCCGAACAGCGTTTCACCGTCCGTCCAAATGGTGTAATTGCAAATGCCTGCGTCCTTTAATACCTTGACAAGCTCCGGCCAAATTTCATTGTGGCGGCGTACGTATTCTTCCTGTTTTCCCGGTTTGATTTTTGCGCTCCAAGCGTATTTTTCCATGGTTTCACCTCGCGGTTTTATTTTCCTATACAGTGTATCATTTTTTCCGCGCAAAGTCAATAAAAAACTCCATTTTTCGATAAAAGAGGAGTAAAAAGCGCAAACTAACCGCAAAAGCAAACGAAATAAGGAGAAAAGACATGTTACGGGCGGCGGAAAAGGGGAAAACGG
>JAZQGK010000108.1:0-4554 GCA_045539975.1 Candidatus Scatosoma sp.
GCAGCTTCGCCGTTTAACTTAATACCGTCGCCGCTTACGTAGGTATAATCCGCCCATGCGTCACTTGTATCGCTCGTACCGGACAGCCACAAGCTACTCGCATTTGCTAAGTCAGGTCTTGCCGCCGTACTATGAACGTGTACGTTTAATTCAGAAACGTTATACTCTGTATAGGTCGTTTCCGCGTTCGCTGTTACGTCGCCATTCTTGAACGACTCAATTTGCTTCACTCCTGCCCCAAAGCAAACCGCAAAACAGCTCACCGCAAGTAATAGTGCCTTCCATCTTGCCTTCAATTTCCTCATATATGCCTCCTTATTGGTTCACAATATATTTTCACTATCAAATGTTTTACTTTTGTTGCTTGCAACAAAAGTCCCCTAGGGGAAACAGACGATATTATTTTCGCCAATATAACATTTTCAAACTCATTATATCACAAAAAAAAGTGATAATCAAGTCATTTTTTTACCACTTCTTCTCATTTTTTTGGCATTGCCCGCATGCAATATTTTATTGAAATAAAAATGCAGACAGCAGTAAATTCCCCTGCTATCTGCGATATGTTTGGCTATAAACTTATTTTAATCGGCTAAACACTTTTTGAGAAAAGACACCGCCTTGGCAATATCCTTCTCGGGATTATCTCCACATTCACGCTCAATCGTCAAAAAGCCCTCGTAGCCGATTTCTTTCAATGCTTTCAGGTAATTATCCCAATCCACGTCGCCATCGCCAAGCGGAAGCTCCTCAAATCCCTCGCAAGCATTAAGCGCGTCTACGCCGCCAACAGCAAAAGCATGATACACGTCCGTAGGATTTTGATTTTCGTTCAACATTCTACCGTCTTTTGCATGCGTATGCACGATATAATCTTTCAGCAAATACACCGCTTCTACCGCGTCTTGTCCCGTTACCATTGTAAAGTTGGCAGGGTCTAAATTCACGCCAACGCCGCCTTTGGTATCTTCTATAAAAGACAATAAAGTTTTCGCCTTTTCGGGCCCCGTTTCTATTGCAAGCGTTACCCCTTTTTCCTTGGCATAAAGACCACATTCCGTCAACGCTACGAGCATAACCGCGTACCTGGGGTGGGTCTTTTCTTCGGGAATCACCCCGATATGCGTCGTAACAACTTTTGTTTCAAACTCTACGGCAAGATCGATAATGCGCTTTGTCTTTTCGATACGTTCCGCATTATCCTTGGCAATTTCAAACCCATATCCGCCCATATCACCGCAAAGCGCAGAGACAACCAAACCTTTTTCTTGTAAAAGCCGTTTGTATTCGGCTTTTTTTTCTACGGATAAAGCAGGGGAAAATTCGCCCGTCGTTGCATAAATCTGTACGCCGTCAAGCCCCAATATCGCCGCTTGCTTTATTCCTTCCTCGTGCGTTTTTTTGAAACAATCTGTAATCACGCCTATTTTCATCTCATACCTGCCTTGCCCATTTTGTAAATTTCCATAATTAAACGGTGTGTTTTCAAAGCTTCCTCGCCGCTGATTTCAAGCGGTTCTTTTTTCAATACCGCATTATAAAATTGCCGTATTTGCCGAATATGTTGAAAGCCCCAATAATCCTTTCCGCCCTCATATTCCACTATATTGTCGTCTTGATGCGCTTCTTCGCTCGTTCCATCGTTATACGCTATATACGCGTCGTCATACCCAAAGACAACCTTACCCTTTTCACAGTAAAGACGGATTTCAATCGGCTCGTCACAGCCGTAATTGTTCATACAGTAAAAACCGTATCTTACCCCGTTTTTATAGGTAATTAAGCCCTCGGCACTGTCCTCTACGTCCACGATTTTATGGCCGCGGTTTGCCATGGAGCAGGAAACGCTCTGTATTTCGCTGTCTATCAGCCAGTTTACAAGGTCAATCGAGTGAATGGCTTGGTCAATCACAACGCCGCCGCCTTCCTTGTCCCAAGTCCCTTTCCAATCGCTTTCCGCATAGTAAGTATCTGGGCGCGTCCAAGTAAGCGTCGAGCGCGCGGAAATGATTTTACCGAGCTTTCCACTTTGCAACGCCTTTTTCACAAGCTGTGCGGAATTGTTATAGCGGCACTGAAAAATAACGCCGTATAAAATGTCTTTTTCTTTCGCTTTTTTAACAGCGTTTTCCGCGCTCTGCAAGTCAACGTCCATCGGTTTTTCCGTTAAAACGTTTATTCCTTTATCAAAAGCATAGCACGCCACTTTGCTGTGCAAATAATGCGGCAAGCAGATATGTACGGCGTCGAGGTTTTCGTTATCCAACATTTCCTCATACGAGTAGTATGCCTTTGCGCCGTATTTTGTTGCAACTTCGTCGGCGCGTTCTTTTTTAATATCGCAACATGCGATTAGTTGTGTTTCCTCTAAAGCCGCAAGCGACGTAAGGTGCATGACGGAAACCCGACCGCAACCTATTAAGCCGACCTTTAATTTTTTCATACGTTCAACCATATCCCTGCCTTGGATTTTGCCTCTATAACTCTTTCCCTAATCTTCATAACTTCTAAGGTTTCGCAGGAGCAAAACGATGTTTCTCCCGTTTCAAAGAAATGGAAAATGTCCGCAATCAAATAATCGAAGAATGGGGAATTGATAGCAACGTGCGCAGAGCGTCCTTCTTTGTCTGCCACCGTTGCCGCAAACGGCATACAGGGCGCAAACATCATTGTCGCATATCTTCCGTCAGGATAGGATACCTCTGCCCATTCTTGGTCGGCATGTTTGCTATAACGCACCTTTTCTGCGCCAACGCCAAGACACTTCACCGCCATTTCGATTTGGTGAATGATATACTCGTCCAAATTCGAGCCGCCGCCTACCGTAGAAATAGCTTTTGCCGTACCCATGTACGCGTTGAGTTCTTCCGCATAACGCAAAGCGGAGCTACTAAAAAACTTTACCCCATACTTTTCCGCAAGCGCATAAATCTCTTTCGCCGTCGCAAAATCAGGCGCAAACGTCTTATCGATATAAGGGCTCTTCCCGCATTCAAATACTTCTTTTGCGTATTCAAGATGCTTTTCGGGATTAGAGGGTGCTAACACAAATATGCAATCGCATTTCGCGCAAAGCTCTTTAATCGAATTACAGCGGGTAACGCCGTGAAGCTCGCACCATTCGTCCGTGCTCATCCCCTCAGGGATATCCATTTCCGCCCAGGCATATTTCACCTGATAATCCGTTCCGTTTTTTTCATTGTACGCCTTAATCATTGCAGGGTATTCGTTCGCGTGCCATTCATTCAAAAAATAATCGATAAAACCCACCGTTTTCATTAGAATCTAATCTCCTCTTTCTTTTCGGCAGACGTATACAATGCATCAAGCAGTTTCATACTTTCAAGAATGTTATCAATATTGTTCTTATCTTTTACCCCCGTTTCGATGGACTGTATAAACGCCGTATCCTCACAAAGATACATATTGGGAATATCATATTCCGGATTGATGGTTTCAAGCGTTTGCCCGTCATAGAATTCAAACTTCCCACCGTAGGTCAAACGCGCGCCGCCCTTATCCCCCATAAAGTCGATAAACAGCTCGTACTTATTGATGTTTTGCGCCCATGCGCCGTTGAAAGAAATGCTCGCCTTGTCCGTACGAATATGCCCCGTAATAAAATCGTCGACGTCGTTCGTTCCGCTTTCGATATTCGAGGTATCTTCCGCCCACATACCGTGGTATTTGTACGATTTCATATCCTTTGCCATTTCATTGTACGCATCGCAGGTAACGCTCTTTACTTTTGCGCCGCCAAGCACGTACAAAATCAAATCGAGAAAATGAATCCCCCAGTCAATCAAAACACCGCCGCCCGATTGCGATTTCGTCGTGAACGCGCCGCCAAGCCCAGGAATATTTCTAAAATCACGGAATGAACAGTACACGTGATAAATGTTGCCAAATTTCCCTGCATCAGCCCATTCTCGAAGCATCTCCACCGACTTTTGATAACGGTTGCAAACGCCTATATCCAAAATTTTGCCCTGCTTTTCAGCCTCTTGCGCCATTTCTAACGAGAGGGTATAATTCACCGTAATAGGCTTTTCACAAAGCACGTGCTTTCCCGCTTTCAACGCGTCCATAGTTATCGTGTAATGCGCATAGTTGGGCGTCAAAACAAATACTGCGTCCACTTCTTCGTCCGCAAGCGCTACGTTATAATCCGTAATTACGTTTTCAATTTTAGGATACTTCTCTTTCTTTTCTTCCGCTTTTTCTATCAATAAATCACAAGCGTATTTAATTCTCACGTTTTCCATTTGTGAAAGCGCAGGAAAATGCGCCATATCAGAAATTCTACCGCAACCAATTACCGCTACTACTGTCATAATCTATTTCTCCTTAAGAAAATTTGTATTTTGATTATACAATAAATACTTTTGTAAGTAAATGGTTATAGTTCATACAAAATTTGTCATTTTTTCATATTTCTTGAATGTTAAACGAAAAAATCACTAATTTCCTTATCAAAAAATTGACATAGCCACATGTTTCTTTTATAATAATATTAAATAAGGAGGGAGGAAATGGAAAACAAAACACGTTATC
>JAZQGK010000109.1:0-10922 GCA_045539975.1 Candidatus Scatosoma sp.
CTTACGGAAATCATGAAAATTGGTTTGCATGGGCGATTGGTGGTACGATGGATTCGATTGGTGTAGGGGTATATATTCCCAACACGGCAATGTTTACGTCCGGACGTTCGGCTACGACTACGGCGTTTGGTGAAAGTGGACAATCCACCACGAAAATGATTTACCAGCTCAATAAAAATGCAAACGTAACGTCGAGTAGCTATTGCAACCAACTTTATAAGAAAGACTTGCTTTCCAACATGGACCCCGTCGATTACGAATATATGAGCTGTTACGTTCAAAATACCAGCTATACTGCGCCTTCGATTGCGTTTAAGATGGAAAACTACGTGCCTTTGGCATATTCTTACGTGATCGCCGTAGATACGATTTCGAATATGCGCAGCACCTTCCAAGCACTTGAACAAGCAGGTTCTTTGACAAACGAAGGATTTGACGCTTGGGATAGAAACGACAAATAACGTCAATGGTGTAAAAATATAACAAAAAAAGCCGTTTACAGGAAATGTAGGCGGCTTTTTCCTATAAAAATAAGGAAAAATGACACATATATATGACTTTTTGCGGTTGACGGCTTTTAAATTTGTGGTAAAATAGTAGTAGGATACGATTATATATTGTATCGCGCATATAGGAGATAAAAATTATGTTGTTTGATGAGATTATTCACGGAACACAGTACTACCGTTCCCCAACACCGCTTGAAGAAGAGTGGGAAGGGGATATTCAAAACTTAAAAGATTATAACCTGGACGCTTTACAAATTAGAATTAACTGGCGCAATAATGAGAGAAGAGAAGGCGAGTATGATTTTTCGGACGTAGATAAGCTGATAGAGCTTGCCGAGAAAAACGGACGCAAAGTCATGATGAAATTCTTGCTTGAATGCGCGCCTCAGTACGTTTTCGATAAATACGACGGCGTTCGTATCGGACCGAAAGGGGAACGCTTAAGAGGCGGATACCATGGGGCGTTTTATGGCGGTTGGAAACCTTGTTTTGAAAATCCTATGGTCAAAGCTGCGGCTAAAAAATTTGTCGATAAGGTCGTTGAAAGATATTACAAGCGTGACTGCATTATCCTTTGGAACGTTTGGAACGAGCCGAGAAACCGTCCGATAGAAGAATGTTTCTGTCAGCATTGCAGAAAGAACTTTGGCTCTTATCTTAAAGATAAATTCGGAACGATTGAGCGGATGAACAAGCATTACGGCGCAACGGAGGAATCCTTTGAAACGATAAATCTTCCTGCGATGTCGCACGGCTATTGGGATATTTTCGAGTTTAAGAAATACAAGGCAGGCAAAAGCATTTACGATATGCTCCGCTTTGTTTACGACGGTATCCGAAAGTATGACAAAACGCGCCCGATTATGTCGCACGTTGGTTTTACTTCGGGTTTCCAGCTCAGCTTAACGGATATGTGCGATGATTTCACGGCGCGTGACGCGGTAGATTTCTGGGGAACGTCCATTCCTTGCGACACGCTAATGCAAACGCCCGAAGCAAGGTTGGATATTCAAATGCTTGGTGATTTTTTGCGTGCAGTGGATAAAAATTATTTCTTCCATGAGATTTATCCGAGTCTGGGTACGTTTATCAAATATGATACGCCTTTTGATATGGAATTCAAATTGTACAGCGCGCTCGGTGCGGGCGCAAAGGGCATGGTTTACTGGCAATATAGGTCGGAGCGCGTTGGCTTCGAGTCCGACTGCTCGGGGATCATGCACATGGACGGTACGCCAAGAGACGTTGCCTTTACCGTGAGAGATTTTGGAGCGGCGTTAAAGGAGCAAAAGAACTTTTTATCGGGGTGCGAGGCTGAAAAAGCGGATATGGCGATCGTGTTTGATTTCGATTGCTTGCTGATGTCCACAATCGAGGACAGCTGTGGCGCTGATTATACCTTTGATTGGTGCAATCCTCAGTTCCATTACAGAAACGCGCATGCAGGTATGTATAGATTGATGCGAAATACGAACCGCAAAGTCGATTATCTCGGCGCGAAGGATTATCATAGATTCGGCGAGTACAAGGTACTGTATTTTCCGTACTATTGCATGATTCAGCCTGAAATCAAGGCGGCGTTGGAAACCTTTATCAAAGAGGGCGGTACGGTGATTGCTGACGAAGGGTTTGGGCTTCGCACAACCAACACGTGGATGCAACCCTACGACGTTGATTTCAAACCCGTAATCAACGCAAGAATGCGCCATAGAAGATTAAATTCGGGCGCAACGGTTTCCTACAAGGGCAAGGTTGGCGCGGTTAGACCGTTTAAAACGCAGTATCTTACGGACGACGGGGAAATTTTGGCAACCTTTGACGATGGAACGCCTGCGCTTAGAAAAATCGAGTACGGCAAAGGAAAATTCTATTTCTTCGGGTTCTCGGTTGGTTACGGCTATTATGCGGACGGCGCAGAGATATGGAAGGATATCGTCGGTGATATAGTAAACGAAGCAGGGATCGGTGGTTATAAATATTCGGACGTGAAGGGCGGATTATATGAAAAACGCCTTGTGAACGGAGATAAGCAGATGATTATCCTGCAAAATGCGACGGACGAAGTTAAGACGGCGCAAATAGAAGAACAAATCTTTTGGTCGTCTGTGGAAACGGCGGGTAACGTTGTTTCTATACAGCCGAAAAGCACAACGCGATTGATTATCAAGGCGTAACAAAAAACATTATATTGAAAAAATTAAAAGGGGTAATATTATGAAAAAACTCACAACAATGGTTTTGGCACTTACGATGTCTATGTCCGCACTGCTTGCAGGCTGTGGCGATACGTCGGAGAACAGCGGCGCTAATTCGGGGAGCAGTAACCAGCCCAGCGCTGCAGGTTGCATTACGGCAGACCCTTTGACGATGGAAGGATTGAATGCTGACTATCTGCCCAGAAAAGATAAAATTGCTCAAATGGAAGGCGCAATCGACATTGCAATTGTGTTTGACGATACGTTGAAGGGTTGGCAGGCTCTTGCAAACGAGTATATGCGTTTACATAGCGATGCAGTAGCCGTTTCTTTGATTTCCAATTATTCCGCGGCAACCTATACGGAGAAAGCAACGCAGGAAATTGCCGATACGAACACCGAATGGGATATCGTGCAAGGCAACGTAATCAACGCAGAGCTTTGGAATTCCCGTTTCTATAATATGCAGGCGGCTGTTTACGGCAAAAATGCTTATGCAGGAAACGTAACGTGGACGGAAGTTTTGAGCGAAGACGCATATATTACCGATAAATCGGGACAAAATACCGACTGCTTTATCATGAACAGTATCAACTTGAATACAGGTTGGTTCATCAATGAAGTTGCGCTTGAAAAGGCATACAATGAGGGTTATCGCAACGCAGAGGGCGAAAAGGCGTATCCTAAGACGTGGCAGGATATTATCAATCTTTGCGATTATCTTGTAGATCTTGGGTATACGTCGCCTTTGGGGATTTCCTTGGATGAAGATTCCGTAAAGAGCTCTCAATTTACTTGGCTTCTTCGCGTATACGGGGACTATTATTACAGAAATGAATATAGTAAGCTTTCCACCAACGAAGAATATGAAGTGGATCTTACCGTTCCCAATCCTGAAAGCAACGTAAAATTCAATCTCAGCTTCAACAAATTGCTTTCCACAATTTTGGATACGGATTCGCCCCTTGGCTATGTTGGACCGACCAGCGATAAATTTAAGGACTTCTTGTCGAAGTTGGGGCAGATGAAGCCTTATCTCAACAAGGCTGCGGCAACTACGTCTTTTGATGGTATGCGCGACGCATTCTTGACGCAAACGAAGCCAACGGATCCGCAGATTATGCTTGATTTCGTAGGCTCTGGTATCTTATTTGGCAACGCGGAAAAAGAGAATTTCAAAGCGGGCTTATTCGATTATCCTACCATGGAAAATGATTTTGTTCCCGCAGAAACGATCACGCGTGACGTAGGCGGTAACGGCGGGTATCTTTCCCTTGTAAAGCATAGTGCAGATCAAAACAAACTCAATCTTGACTTCTTGAAATTCGTTATGTCGCCTTACGGACAGACGATTTATTACAACGCGTTGTCAAGCGATCCTAATTTCGCGCCGCAAGGACTTACGACTGTTAGAAACGATCTTATTAAAGTTCCTAGTCAATGGGAAAGCTTCTTTGAAAGCGGTAATGTGTCGTTCACTGGGCTTTCCGACTCTAATAGATATATCGGTTGGATGATCAGAGGTATGGACACGGATGATACTGCGTCGGATGCTGCGTTTACCTATTGGACGAAATATTTGATCGGTACGGGTACGGATGCTATTTCCTTGGAACAGTTCTCTACGGATTGGTTCAGCATTTTGAAATCTTCTTTCCCCAAGGTTGCAGTTTTGCATGATTGGCATGAAAAATGCTATTTATTCCCTAATTTGCCTGACGGTCAGGTGGACCACGAAGCTTTAAAGTAAATTAGGCAAACTTTATAAAGAGGAGAAAACTCTTCTTTGGATAACAGAAAAAGAGAAAACTATGGTTAAACAATTAGAATTAAACGACTATCTTAAAAAGAGAAAAAGAAGTCGCGTAGTGTTTTTTGTTTCCTTGTGTTTGTCGGTATTGCTGCTTATTGGTACAGTGGTGTGTGCCATATTGATGCCTAAAAATAAGGTCTACGCCACGACTGACGGAAGTAGTATTACCGCAATCACAGTAGATACGAACGGCGAGTGGTATTTCAGTACGACTTCTTCAAAAATCAGTTGTTTGGACGCGAATAATAACGTTTTAGAAGAATTTGATTTCAAGGCGGCTGTTTCTAAAAAATATGGTGAGGATTTTAAGGCGGGCGGTATCTTAAACGTAAACGCAAGCATTAAATCCGATTATATTTGGGTTACGACGACGGAACAAAAGCTTTTCCGCTTGACTAGAGACGGCAGCTTGGAAATTGACGGATATGCTAATCTTGCAGGGGAATTTTGCGCTTTGACAGAAGACGATGAAGGGAATATTTATGTCATCACGCATCCATCCTATTATTTGATTACCAAATATTCCGCAGACAATATGCAAACAGCGATAGCATCGGGTATCATCTATAACGTTGCAAGAAGCTCTTACGTTACCCTTCGCTGTGTAAGCGGGCTGAGTATTCAATGTTTTGACGTGTACGACGGATATTTGTATATTTTTTACCGCAGTGGTTTTTATCGGTTCAATACGTCGCTGCAAGGGATTGATTGCGGATTGAAATTGAACGACGCGTATACTGAAAAATATAACGAGCTGTATGAAACCGCAAAGAATGGACTGGAAGAAGGACAAACGGAAGCAGATATTGATAAGCAGGCTTTGAAGGCGCAGGCAAATACATATGCGTTGGAAAGCTGTGGTGCGATGGCGTTTGATCCCGATAGCGGCGAAGTGCGACTTGCGCTTGCGGACTGCCCGGAATCGAAGGTTGCTAGTTATTACTTGAACAACTGGACGGCGTCGGGTGTTGCTGTTGACGGTGAGACAAGAACGATTTATACCTTATCGGGCGACGCTATTTATAAATATGGCGTAGATGCTATTGAGGATTTTGGAATGGTAATAGAAGAGGATTCTATCGAACAGCTTCCAATCACGCTTGCAGGTACGCCTTCAGTAAATACGTCTAGCGCATTGCATTATAATTCTGTTACAGGGAAAGCGTATATCACCTATGATAATATTCCCACCGTTTCTTTTGTGGATTTGCGAGGGGAAGAAAAATTGTTTGACGTAGAGTTGAACCATAATATTACTTCTATTATCCACGATCACTCGGCGGAAAAAGTATATTATTTATATTCGGATACGGTAAACTACGACTCGGGTACTTCCTTATTAAAGTCAATGGAGATTTCCAAGCAGTTACAAGCGGAGACAACGTCGGCGGTATTGACCGTTTGTGCGGTTTCTTTGGCTTTGACTGCGGTGATAACGGTACTTTCGTTGGTGTTTACAATGAATATACGTTTTGCCAGTTGGATGGTGGACGTCGTTAAAGATTTGAAGAGACAATGGATTCTGTATACAATTCTTTTGGCTTCGCTCATATTCTTGATTATGTTCTGCTATTATCCTGCGGCGGGGTCGATTATCTCTTCCTTCTTTAATTATACGAGAGATAACCCCGAACGGATCTGGAATAATTTTGCGAATTATAAGAGTATCTTTACCAATCCCTATGCAGGCGAAGCGTTTAAAAATATGTTTATTTACTTGTTTTTTGACGTTTTATTTGCATTGCTGCCACCGCTTGTTTTTGCCTTTTTCCTTACCATCATGCGCAATAAAAAATATTCGGGCTTGACAAGAACGTTGCTGTTCATTCCAGGAATTATTCCAGGGATTGCAACGACCTTGATTTGGAAAACGGGTATTTACGGCGAATACGGCGTTATCAATACCTTGATACAGCTGTTTGGAGGCGAATCGACCATTGTCACGCAACAATCGTCTACGGCACTGTGGGCATTGATTATGATGGGATTCCCGTTTGTAGGCAGTTATCTTGTCTTTTACGGGGCGATGATGAATATTCCATCGAGCTATTATGAGGCGGCAGAGCTTGACGGGATCACGGTTGTTAAAAGGCTTGTTTATATTGATATTCCGTTGATTATGTCGCAGATAAAATACGTTTTGATCCTTACGTTTATCGGTTCGGTACAAAACTTTGGTAGGACGGACTTGATTACCAACGGTTTGTGGGGGGATAAGACGCCGATATTCCTAATGTACAAGTTGATGCAAGAACACGGTAAGTATGGCGAAGCGTCAGCCTACGCAACCATTCTGTTCCTGTTCTTACTTGCGGCAACGGTTATTAACCTGCGAATGCAAACACAAGATAAGGGGGAATACTGATGAAGAGATACAAGTATTTAAGAAGTCAGGATAAACTCTCTATACAGATTTTCATTATCGTGTGGATTACCGTTAGTGTTTTGTTGACGCTTTATCCTGTGTTTATTACGATTATCAACTCGTTAAAGACCGATTATTCCATCCGCGCCAGTATCTTCACTATGCCCGACCTTTTTGGCGGTGAATTCGGTGCGACGGTTGGGGAGAATTATAAAATCGCTTGGAACGGTACGGAAACGATTGTGGGGATGAAAGTGTACTTTTTGCGCAGTGTGCTGCTTGCATTTATCGGCGCATTCTTTACCTGTGTTATAGGGACTATCCTTGGCTACATTTTTACATACAAAGAATTTCATTTCAAAGAAGTTTTGTTCATGATATATCTTGCCGTGATGATGTTGCCTTCGATTATGGGTATGCCAACACTAATTCCCTTTGTTTCGAGAACGTTGGGATTAAAAGATTCATACGTAGGCTACCTTTTACCAATCCTTTCAGGCGGGCAGGTAACTTCGCTGTTCTTATTTAGGACATTCTTTGGGGCACAGCCGAAATCCGTTTATGAAAGTGCAAAAATCGAAGGTGCAAACGATGTACAAATCTATGCACAGTTAACTGTTCCTTTGGCTCTTCCAATTATTTTATATTGTTTTGTTGGAAGTGTTTCCTCGCAATACAACGATTATTTATGGCCGACGCTTATATTTGAAAGAAATATAACGTTGATGCCTATGATGAAACGCTTAGAAGAGTTTTTTGCAAAGGGCCGTATGAATGGGGCGATTTACGCAATGTATATGATTTCGGGGATACCGCTTATCATAACGTCGGCAATTAGTATGAAATTCTTTGCAAGCGGTGATTTTGCCGCAGGGATGAAATTGTAATGAAAAAAACAAAAAAGACGACAACTGATTTCAAGTGGAATCAAATCATAGGCGTTGCCGCCTTTGAAAATGTAATCGAATTGGAAGATTTACCGCAAAGTGGAACGAATGCGGTAAACTTCCTCATGCTCAAAAAAGGGGATATTGCTTGTCTCGTCCGCAAAAAGGTTAGTAGATATGCGGAACGGGATATGTTTGTTATTCATCCGTTTGAGAACTGGAGAATTGAGATATCGCAACCTATTAGTGGTTATATGGTTTCAATCGATCAGGGCAATTTATTTGAAATTATTGGCGCAAATAAAAAGCTCAATGAGAGTATAAAGCTGTCCGAAGAGGGGATGGAAAGGTTGCTCGTCTTGCTTAAAGGGTGTGAGGAGAACTACAAGGAATATAATCATTATCAGCAAAGAGGCTTTATCAATAATTTTATTGGCATTTTATCCGAGGAAAATTTGTTCAAGGACGAAAACGAGGCTTCCGATACGTTCTTTGATAAAGTTAAAAACTATATTGATGAACATTATAACGAGGATTTAAGTTTATCCGTTCTCGCCCAAAAATTTGGTTATAATGCAAAGTATTTTTCATCTTCTTTTCATAGGCATTTTGGAGTGAAACTTCGTACGTATATTAATCATATACGGGTAAAAAAGTCTTTGGAAATTGAAAAGAAAATAGGTGGATGCTATACAATGGGCGAAGTTATCTTTTGCTCGGGGTTTAATAGCAAAGAAACGTACTATCGCGCCTTGAGAAAGTATAAGCAAGATTTTGGTAACATGCAGGAGCCGTTTGACGGTGAGAATGCTCCCCGTGTAAAGAAGCAGGTTGTAATTGTTGGATATGGTAACAGGGGACAGGTGTACGGCGACTATGCTCTGGAAATGCCGGATGAAATGGAAGTGGTTGGTATCGTCGAACCAAATGCGTACAAGAGAGGAATCGCAAAGGAACGCTATGGATTGAGTGATGCGCAACTGTTTGACTCGTTGGAAGAGTTTTTGCGAGTGCGTCCCAAATGCGACCTTGTTATCAATGCAACGATGGATCAATTACATTATCGTACGTCGATGGACATTTTGAAAAGCGGCTATGATATGATGTTGGAAAAACCGATTGTCAACAACGTGGAAGAGTTGTTGAAAATAGAGCGCGTCGCAAAGCAAAATAACTGTAAGGTGTTTGTTTGCCACGTGCTGCGTTATACGCCTTATTATCGAGCAATCAAAAACGTGATAAATAACGGCGAAATCGGTGAGATTATGACCATTGAGATGAACGAGCACGTCTGCACGCCACACTATCTTACTTCGTTTGATCGGGGAAAGTGGAATAGTGAGGACGTTTGCGGTTCAGGGTTATTATTAGCAAAGAGCTGCCACGATTTGGACCTTATGTGTTGGCTGAACAACGATTCTGTGCCGTATAAGGTCGTTTCTCTTGGAAACCGTTCGCAATTCATCAAGGAAAAGATGCCTAAGGGTGCAACGGAGTTTTGCTTCGACTGCCCGTACGAACGGGAATGTCAATATTCTGCACTCCGACAGTATATGGACTTGAAGGCTATGCCTTTCTTGGTTTGGGATTCCTTTAATAAGCCTTATGAGGAAATTACGGACGAAGAAAAAATTGAGTTTTTGAAGAAGGACAATTATGGTAGGTGTGCGTATATTGCAGGCGGCGATCTTTTGGATAGACAGAGTGTGGCCGTAACCTTTGAAAACGGGTCTTGCTGTACGTTTATGCTGGTTGGCGGTTCATTAAAAGCAGAGCGAGACATTCATATTGTCGGTACGCTTGGCGAAATCGAAGGTAAATTATCGGAAGAAAAATTCTTCCTAAGAAAATATGACAAGGATGCCTTTGATGGCGTGGTACAAGTTGTTGATTTAAAAGATGGGGCGTTTTCCCCAGCTCATATGGATGGGCATAACGGCGGCGATTTTGCTATTATGCATGACGTTATCGGGTATTTGAACGGGGTGGAATCGCCTTCAATTACAAAATTAGACGATTCCATTTACGGACATTTATGTGTCTTTGCGGCGGAAAAAGCCCGTAAAGAGGACGTGAGTGTAAAAATCGATGACATTAAAGATGGAAAATAACAGGAGGAATTTTATGAGAAAGTGCAAGGCTTTACTTGTTTTATGTTGCGTGCTTTTGGCAGGAACGGTATGTGTTGGTTGTGGTAAATCAGGGGACACACAAAACAGTTCCAATAGCGAAAGCGTTATTCCCAATAATGTAATTTTGGTAAATTTTGATCCTTGTATGGAAGATTATGAGGGCTTAAAGACAAATACACCTTTAACGCAAAAGTTGGAAAAAGGTGATTCGATTAAAGAACCGACAATTCGAGCTTTGGAAAATCCCAACAACTATACCTGTGAAGGTTGGTATACTTCTAAGGATTATACGACGAAGTGGAATTTTCAAACGGATACGGTGCAAGAAAACATGACGCTTTATGCAAAATGGGTACAGTCTTGCTCGGTGAATTATTATTTAACAGATGGGGAAACGAGTGAGTTGAAACGTACGGTTTCCGTGGCGAAGAACAGCTTTGCTCAAAAAATCGATACGATTGCCCAGGGGTATGAGTTGCTTGGGTATTATAAAGACGAAGCGCTTACGGAAGAATTTGATTTTTCTGCGCCGATTGTAGAGGAAACCAACGTTTATATCAAGCGTAGCCCGTATATTTATTTAGACGCAAAGTTCATTGCGAAGAACTTTACCGGTGTTGCTGCCGGTGCAGGCGAAAACGGTGCAACCTTCGGCGGTATTGAATACGTGGAAGAGGAAGACTACGTAGAGGTGAATTTTGGATATTGTCCCAATATCCTTGACTCGCATATTATTATGCAGAATATTCCTTTGGTGATTAATCAGTCGCAAAAGCTTGAAGTGACGATGAAACTGCCGGAAGGCAGTGCTCCTTGGGGAGCAGTGGCATTTTACGTGACGTCCTTGTACGAGGATAAAACGATTGCCGTATTCCCGGGCGCAAATGAAGAAATGAGCGCGAGCTTTGACCTGAAACAAATAGACGATGAAGGTTGGGTGACTGCGACCATCAATTTAGGGGAAAAATTGTACGGCGGCGCATCGATTTGGGCGAATAGTACATATCTTGGGCTGTTAAGA
>JAZQGK010000110.1:0-6504 GCA_045539975.1 Candidatus Scatosoma sp.
CACGCGATATACTGCTGATGGCTAAATTGCATCCGTCATTGGATGTAAGAAAACAATGTATCCAAGAAGCAATTCCAGAATTTTTACGTTTTAATATTGTAGAAAGAGAGATAAGAAATGTCTATTGATATACCTTTTTCAAGAGAAAATTTAGATAAATATTTAATGGAACTCGCTAAGGATTTCAAAAAAAGGAGTCGGGGACAAGAAGCGGAAATAATTCTTGTTGGCGACGCATCCATTATAATCAATTACAATTTTAGATGTGCATCTTATGATATTGATGCTGACTATATGGGATATTCAACTTTTAAAGAGTCTATTAAGGCGGTGGCGGATAAGTTTGATTTGCCTGACGGCTGGTTAAACGATGATTTTAAAAGAACAAGCTCCTATAGCCCAAAAATTGTTCAATATTCAGAGTTTTATAAGGTGTTTTGCGGAAAACTCACGGTGCGAACAGTGCGCGCGGAATACTTAGTAGCAATGAAGCTTGTTTCTGGCCGCCAATATAAAAAAGATTTGTCGGATATCGCAGGGATTGTTTATGAGCAAGGACTCGCGGGGAAACCTTTAACGTATGAAGTTATAGATAAAGCTGTGGTAGATTTATATGGGGATTGGTCTCGTATTTCGGATTACGCTAAAGAAACATTAGAGAAAATCCTTGCCTGTGACAATTTAAAAGAATTGTTTGTGGAATTAAGTGAAAATGAGGAACAAGCAAAAGAAAGATTGATGGAAATAGATAAAAAATATCCGGAAATAATCAATAAGGATAATGTGGATGAGGTTATCGCAGCGGCTCTAAAAAAGCAAAAGAAAGACCAGTAAAAAAGAATTTTATAAAAGGAAAAGTCACTCGTATTTTTGCGAGTGATTTTCTATTTAAACAAAAATAAAAGCCGAGCGTGAGAAGAAACTCGCCAAGATGATAGCGGCGCAAAGCTAAAACAAGGACAAAAAAAGGGGTGACCGAGTTGGTCACCCCTCAAATTTTGATACGCAGTAAACAAAGAAAAATAATGTTATTCTTGAGTTTTCTTTTTATTAGACTTTATTTGAAAATGCTTCTTTATAAATGCCAAGAGAATAAGTCCTAAAATCGGGAAAATAGCAGCGATAAGCATACCCATCTTAAACCCAATGTCTTCTGGCGATAAGGATAAGGTGTTCGCTAAGTTTATCGCCCATTCGCTAACGGAAATATTGTCTACGATAATACCGAGCGTCTGCGGCGCAACCGAAGCACCGAGGTCGCCGCCTGCTGCCATCAAAGCGTATGCCGCAACACCGAGCATGGGGATTTTCTCTTCCATTAAGATAAGTGTTCCAGGCCACAGCATAGAGGTGCAAATCCCCAGTCCAACGCAAGCGATAAGAGAAAGAATATCGTTTGGAGAAAAGGCTACGAATACATACAGAACTGCCGCCCCTGCCATACTCCAACACAAAACCTTGAAAATATTTTTTCCGAATTTTGCATAAGCCGTTCTTGTAAGCGCAAGCAATACTGCAAAAAGGCACATACCAAAAATGTCGCCCCAAACCTTAGGCATATGCAATACGTTTTCGGTGTATACGGAAATCCAGTTTGACATCGTATTTTCAGCGCAAGCGCCCAAGAAAATACACATCATACACAAAATAAGCCCAATCGTTCTGTGTTTGGAACGAACCTTTTCCGTTTTTTCATGGCTAACGTCCATTTCAGGAAGTTTTGCCGTCATTAAAAGGATAGATGCAATAACGGGAAGAGATGCCCAAAAAAAGGTAAGGTACGTCCAGTATTGATTGCCAATAAATTGAAGAACGACCGTGCTGATGAGCACAACGCCGACCAACCCATAGCCGTAAAGAGAATGGAGCGTACTCATATCCTTGTCGGGAGTATCCGATGGCAATGCGGCAACGGTGGGGCTGATTAACACTTCACCAAGCCCTGCAGCAACAGAAAAAAGAATTGTGCCTATAACAAGTCCTATATAGGCGTAATTAGGCTGTATCATAGGAATTAAAGCGTATAGACATAATCCCGCTGCCGTCAACAAAGGCATTATGCGAAGTGTTTTGTGTATATTGAAATATTTGCTCAAAAAGCTGAAAATAAGGTCTATGCCAAGCTGTGTGCAAAAGTTGATTAGTACGAGCGTTCCGAGCAGCGTGTAAGAAATCCCGTATAATTCTCTAAATGTTGCAAACAACAGCGGCGGTAAACTAAACACCGACGACATAGCAAGATATGTAAAGTAGCAGGTGTACTTTGTTCGTTTATATTTTGCTTTTTCCATGGTTAAAACTCCTGATATATGTTGAATTACCTTGACGAAAAAATGTCACTATGATATAATTATAACGCCAAAAAAAGTGAAAATATATAACGATTATATGTTTTTATGGTAAAATAGTGTCAATATGAGGGTTTATATGGATAATATTATTTTTTCATTTGACGAAACAAAACGAGAACGGTTTGAGTACCCCAATCGCTCCTTTCCATTTATTACGTGGATAGGGGATTTTAAGACTTTTGCCGACCGCTGTTTGGTCTGTCACTGGCACGGCGAATTTGAATACGACGTGGTGCTGTCGGGATGTGTAGATTATTATATCGACGGAAAGCATATAAGGGCAAGCCAAGGGGACGTGGTTTTTATCAATTCAAACGCTATGCATACGGCAACGCAGGTTGGCAATGAATGTGCAAGTATATATACTGTCAGTTTTTTGCCGTCGTTATTTACCAGTGGGAATAATACTCCTTTTTATAAAAAATATTTTCAGTCCATATTGCAATCGAATATAAAAGGTTTTTTCGTAGATAATAAAACAAGTACGGGAAAACGGATAACGGAATTGTTGCAAAAAATATATGCTTTTGAATTAGAGGAACCTGAATATTACGAGCTTTTATGTATAAGTTTTATGAGTGATATTTGGCAAAATACGCTTGCATATATCAAAGAAGAAGAGCAACAACTTTCTTCGCTTGACACCAACGATGAAACGCAGAAAAGGGTAAAAGATATTCTTTTTTACATACACGAACATTACGCGGAAGATATCCGTATAGACGATCTTGCGCATTATGCGCATATCTGCCGAAGTGAGTGTTTCCGTTGTTTTAAGCGATATTTCAACAAAAGCCCTATGAGTTATTTGACGGAATATCGTTTATCTTACGCTGTAAAAGCATTGAAGGACACGGAAAAATCCGTTACTGAAATTGCAATCGAGTGCGGATTTTCAACTGCGAGTTATTTTGGAAAACAATTCAAAAAGGCATACGCCATTACGCCTTTACAATTTAGACAATCATTACAAGCACAGGATAAGAATGGATAAAACCTATAATTGTGGGAATAAAACAAGAATATTAAGAAAGATAAAGTAATCTTGAGGGCTGACGGAAAATCAACCGTCACCCCTCAAAATTTGCTACGCAGTAAACAAAGAAAAGCGATTTTATTTTTTCATAACTTTGATAAAACGGAACATTTCATCAGGTCCTTCATCGGGATCACGGTTCTCATCTTCAAATGTTTCGTGTTCAGGCTGAAAATGCGCACACCAAAATTGGTCAATCTGAAATCCGCATTTATTGACGTAGAAATGTATGTTGCGCTTTTCAAAATAGGGGGTGCAGGTTTCCCATATTTTTGTTTCGGGGTGTAAAGCTTCTACCGCTTGCCACGCGCCATAGCCGATACCTTTCGTGTGTTCATCTGGTACGACGAAAAGTATTTCAAGGTGATTGTGCTGTGTTGCTTTGTCAATCTTCAAAATCACACCGCCAACCTTTTTGCTACCTTCCATAATGCGATACGTTTCGTTTTGCGGATCGTCGATGCAACGCTCTATCGTCTTGCGCGAGATGATTTCGCCATCGCCGTCAATATGGTCGTCACGTTCACCGAACTCCAGCATCGCGCCGTATTTGAACGCCCATTGATTGTCAAGAATGAATTGCTCTCTATCCTCTGCTGTAAGCGGTGCAAGAGTAACCTTTGTGTTTTTCATAACTACCTCCAAAAATAAAAATAGAGCCCTAGCTATTGTTATACAATAACCCAAGCTCACTTGGACACCTAATCCGGCATTACGGTACTACGGTACACAGCCTCCGGTGACAAATATTCAACGTAAATATTATACTGCGCGGATGGCGATATGTCAAGCAAAATGATTGAAATCTTGGTAGAGATGTGATATAATACACCTATAAATAAGAAATTGGTGAAGAGAAAATGAAGTATATTAAATCATGCGGATTTGTCGTTTGTAAGCAAATAGAAAACCAAAATTATTACTTAGTCGTAAGAAGTTTAAATGGTGACGTTGGTTTTCCTAAAGGACACATGGAAGAAAAAGAAACCGAACTGCAAACCGCTCTCCGAGAACTTAAAGAGGAAACAAACGTAGAGGTTAAAGTCATAGATGGCTTTAGAAAACAAATAGAATACAAAATGCTTAAAGTGGCTGATACAATAAAACAATGCGTTTATTTTCTAGGAATGTATATAGAAAATGAGATTATATGCCAAGTCGAGGAAGTAGTAGACGCGAGTTTTTTGCCTTATGAAAAGGCTTTGGAACTCTTAACGTTTATCGAAACGAAGAATATATTAGTAAATGCGCAAGAATTTATCAATAGCATGAAGTAAATTCCAATTTATACGGATAGGGCAGGTATGCGATGAAGGATGAAAAACGAAACGCTACGGGGCGATTAAAATCGCTGTGGCTGTTATTTATCAATATGCTGAAAATAGGTCTGTTCACCTTCGGGGGCGGATATGCCATGATTCACCTTTTGGAAAATGAGTTCGTAGCTAAAAAGAAGTGGATTGAGGAAGATGAGTTCATGGATTTGGTAGCGATTGCGGAATCTACGCCAGGGCCGATTGCTATCAATTGCTCCACCTATATCGGCTACAAAAAAGAAAAGATTTTAGGGGCGGTTTTGGCAACGCTTGGGATGTGCATTCCATCGTTTACCATTATCTTTTTAATTTCGTTGTTTTTCAATCAATTTTTGTCGATTGGCTGGGTTGCGTCGGCGTTTAAGGGGATTCAGGTTTGCGTTGTGTTTCTCATTCTTTCCGCAGGCGTGAAAATGCTGAAGAAAATGAAGAAAAAACCGTTCAATCTCATCGTTATGTCGGCTACTTTTCTTTGTATGGTAGCGTTTGGCGTGTTCGCCGTCAGCTTTTCTTCTATTTTTTACATTTTAATCAGCGGTCTTGTCGGGCTTTTGATTTACTTAATCGGGTATTTCAAGTCAAAAAAATCCCCCGAAAAGAAGGAGAGTGAACAATGATTTATTTGAAGTTGTTTTTGACCTTCTTAAAAATCGGAGCGGTGTCCTTTGGCGGTGGTTACGGGATGATTTCGCTTATCCGTGAAGACTGTTTGGGATACGGTTGGCTGACGGAAGAGGAACTCTTGAACTTTATTGCCGTAGCAGAATCCACGCCTGGTCCGATTGCCGTGAATATGGCAACTTTCGTAGGTTCGTCGCAGGGCGGATTTTGGGGAGCAATGCTCGCTACGCTCGGCGTGGTATTGCCGTCGTTTATTATCATTTTGTTGGTGGCAACCTTGCTCACGAAATTGCTGAAATACGCAGGTGTAAAGGCGGTGCTTGGCGGAATTAAACCTGCTATCGTCGGAATGATTTTAGCAACGGCGCTTACGATGTTTTTGAGCGTGATTTTGAATATCAGGGCTGTGAAAAGTGCGGTGAACTTTGATTGGAAAGGCTTGGTGATATTCGGAGTATTACTCGTGGTCGCGCTTGGTTATTTCAAGTGGAAAAAGAAAGCGTTTTCACCCATTTTGCTTATCGTGATATCGGGCGTTTTGGGTGTGCTGATGTACGGAATATAGCAATTTAATTTTAGAATAGCATTGAAAAGGGGGTGGCGGAAAATCAACCGTCAGCCCTCGAATTTGCGTCGCAGTAATCAAAAAAAAGCCAAATCGGTTGAAAAATTCATAGAAATATGATATAATAAACTCACCGATAAATAAGAATTTGTAGGTGAGATAATGATTATTTTAATTACGGGAGCATCGCATACAGGCAAAACGGCGCTTGCTCAAAAATTGCTTGAAAAATATAAATATCCATATCTGTCAATAGACCATCTGAAAATGGGCTTAATTCGTAGCGGTAATACAGAGCTTACTCCTATGGATGATAATGAATTGACCGAATATTTATGGCCGATTGTTCGGGAAATGATAAAAACTGCTGTTGAGAACAATCAGAACCTAATTGTCGAAGGTTGCTATATTCCATTCGATTGGCAGAAGGACTTTGACCCCAAATATCTCGAAAGCATCAAATATTACTGTCTGGTAATGAGTGAGGAGTATATCAAAAATCACTTTGCTGACATTAAGAAATATGCAACTGTCATTGAAAACCGTTTGGATGATGAATGGTGCACAATGGAGAGTGTGTTGGCAGATAATGCAGAAATATTAGCCCTCGCGCAG
>JAZQGK010000111.1:0-6178 GCA_045539975.1 Candidatus Scatosoma sp.
ACAGCCCAAGGATTTCTCTTCCAAGGTAGTAATACCGCCTTGTTTATTCCCGGGGGACGGATTTTCGTACACGGGGAAACCCTGCTTTGTATAGTATGCCTTAAAATCCTCTATCATCTTTTTATACTTTTCAAAGACTTCTTGGTTTTTGCATTTATTCATCAGCAGCTGTTCTGCACCGAACATTTCAGGAACTTCCGTCAAAATTGCACTACCGCCCAAAGCCACCGTTTTGTCCGTGATTTTTCCCACAAGCGGATTTGCCGTCAAGCCTGAATACCCGTCGCTACCGCCGCATTTAAGCCCGATACAAAGCTCGGAAAAATCGATTTCTTCTCTTTGCAAGTCTTTTGCTTTGTCAATAAAGCTTTTGAGGATTGCCATTCCGTATTCGTATTCGTCTTCCACGTCTTGGCAATTAAAATACTCGATGTTGTTACGATTGTAGGGGGCGAGAGTTGCTTTAATGCCGTCCATGCCGTTGTTTTCACAGCCCAAACCCACGAATAAAACGTAGCTTGCGTTGGGATTGAGCGCAATCGAGCAAAGCAGCTTTTTAATATTCTCATTGTCTTCGCCCAGTTGCGAGCAACCAAACTGATGGGTTAAAGCGTACACGCCGTCGATACTGCCCGTGATATGTTTTTTCGCTTCGTTCGCAAGGCGCATGCATACGTTATTGACGCAACCGACCGTGGGGATGATATAGATTTCGTTTCTTATCCCTGCCCTACCCTTTTCACGTTTATAGCCCATAAACGCAGCTTGGCTTTTGGCTGGCTTTTCCGCCTTAAACTCGTACCTGTATGCCACGTTTTCGTCCAAATGCGATTTTACGTTATGCGTATGCACCCATTCACCTTCGGGGATATCTTGCGTGGCTCTGCCGATAATTTCACCGTATTTGATGACGTATTCGTCCTTAGCGATCTTCCGTAAGGCGTATTTATGCCCTGCAGGGATGGTTTCGTTTCCGTCCAAGCAAACGCCGACGTTGTCCTTTTCGTTGATGATTACGCTTTTCATATCAAGCAAATCCCTTTCTTAATTTGTTCTACGTTCTTTTGCACTTCTTCTGCAAAGTTTTCGTATGCCGTCAAATCTTCACCCCAAACGCTTTCGTTTGCCATAAACGCTTTTATTCCGTCACCATTTGCAAAATATTCCAAGTACGGCAAATCGTCTTTAAGCTCAATTTCCCTATTCGGTACTTGTACGATATATTTATCGCCCTGTTTTTGGATAGACGAATACAACGCCATAAGGTAAGAAAAACCTACCGTCAAGTTGGGGGCAATTTTTCCGTGCTGCGCATAATAATCCTTGAAGCTCGGCAACACTCTTGCGCGCCATTTGGAAATGGAATTGAGCGAAATGCTGACAAGTTGGTGATTTAAGAAAGGGTTCATAAATCTATCCTTTACGCTGCCAGCGAACACCGTCGTTGCGGCAATATCACTCGATACGTAAGGGATAATTTCCTCTTTCAAAGTATTTTCAACGAAAGCGGAAAGCTTTTCATCTACCATACAATCATATACCGTAACCGCACCGAGCATCAATGCCGTCGGCACAAGGTTGGTATGACTGCCGTTCAAAACACGCACCTTTCTCTTTTTGTAGTAGCCGATATTATCCGTCAGTACCACTTCGATATTATGTACGCCTTCTTTGATGTATTTAGCGATATCCCCTTTCTTTTCGACCGCCCAAAGCCCGAACGGCTCGCCAATGGACATTAACTCGTCCTGTTCCCCGATAAGCTCGGTCAAATGCGCTTTCGTTTCTTCGTCGCGCGGATGCCCCGATACGATACGGTCTACAAGCGTGTTGCAATAGAAGTTCTGTTCATCGTTCCATTTCTTGAACGCTTCGGGTAAATTCCAAAGCTCAATATACTTATCCACGCATTTTTTTAGCTCGTCTGCGTTGTTATCGATAAGCTCGACGGGCAAAAGATACACACCGCCCAAGCCTGCGTTAAATCTTTCGTACAAGAATTTCGTCAGCTTTGCCGGATACGTAATGCCGTCAAACGCGTCTATTTTATCGTTCTCGTTATAGCAAATCCCAGCTTCCGTGGTGTTGGAAACGATAATTTTCAGTTCGGGGGCTTTCGCAAGCGCAATATAGCTTTGATAATCTACAAACGGATCGATAACGTTTTCAAGGCAATCTACCTTATAGACGTCTTCTACCGATTTACCGCCAGCCATACCGCGCAGGATAATATGGTATTTATTCCCTTGCTTTTCAAAGCGTTCGAGCGAGCCAAAGGTAATGGGTTTTACGATATTCACCGCGTACCTGCCCTGCCCGTTTTTATTCAAAGTGTCGAAATACACGTCCACAAACGTGCGCAAAAAATTCCCTTCGCCGTATTGTAATACTTTAATCATTTTACACCTCATTTACATCGTCAAAGACAAAATCTTCTCTACTATCCTCACGGTAAGTTTCTACCGTTGCGTTTTCAAATGTCAACCCGTCTATGTGGCGGAAATAAATCCCCTTTGCAGGCAAAATCCGTCCGTAAACGTACACTTCGGGATAATCCTGTGCTTCTTCAGGTACATTTTGATTGTACTCCTGCACGCCACCTTCCAACTTAAAATGCACGTTTCTAAGCGTGATATTTTCAAGCGGACTTTCCTTCAAACCGCAAATATTGCTCGTCATTTGCCAGTCGTCCGTTTCCTTTGTTCCATCAAAGCTTTCAGCTACCCCAAACGCCTTAGGATTTTGCCTTATATCTCCTGCTTTGTAGCTGAAATAATTCCACGGCATTATCTCATATTCCACATATGGTCCACTCGCGGTGATGTTTTCAAGCGTTATATTTTTTATCTTGCCGATTTTACGCCCAGCAGGTCCACGCATGCGCCTGCCTACATGTACGAAAATAGGCGCATTGACGTTTGTCATTTTTACGTTTCGTATCGTCACGCCGTCAACAACTGCACCGTCCACGCTTTCTATGGATATACCCGTGATACGAGTATCTCTGATTTCTATATCGCGAATATGGATATTTTCAAAGCCACCGTTTGTTTCCGTGCCGAATTTAATCGCATTGCAACGGCTCTTTAACCGGCAATTCCACACCTCGATATCCTTGCAAATATCCAAGCGATTCAAGGTATAGGAAGATTTGAACACGATAGCGTCGTCACCCGTTTCCACGTCGCAGTCGTATATACGCACGTTCTTTGAATTATCAGGCGAGATGCCGTCGATATAGACGCGCATTTTAAGTCCGTGCACGTCCACGTTTTCGCAACCTGCAAAATACACCGCAAGGTCGGTGACGTTGACGATTTCCAAACCGCTGATTTCGATATTTTTACATTCCTTTAACGCGATACATTTCGGACCGCGATGTATAATCGCCTCGCCGCGAACCCCGTCCTCGTCCCAGACCGAGCGCATGTCGATTTTGCCCTTGCCCGTAATGGAAACGTTTTCACAATTTCTTCCTACGAACATGGACAGGTCGAAATACGTATGCGACGCGTCTTGATAGATAGGATAGTCTATCTTTTCCTGCTGCGCGTAATCGTAGAAGTTTAAACTGCCTAAAATTTCCGCGTCGTCGGCTATTTCGATATGTACGTTACTTTTGAGGAAAACGGTACTCAATACGTACCTACCCCCCTCAAAACGAACAATGCCGCCGCCCTGTTCATGACAAAAATCTACGGCTCTCTGTACCGCAGCCGTACATAAAGCTTGTCCATCGGCGATTGCGCCAAAATCCAAAATATTGATAACTGTATACTCCATCTTCTCTCCAAAATCAACGCTTTTATTCGATAAAAGACCGCAAAATAATCTTTTTCTCCGTCTTCCAAAAGCCACGAAAATTTGTTTACGTTACCATATCATTATATAGCAAATTTCTACTATTTACAATAGTATTTTTTACTATAATTGTGTGAAATTTAGCTATTTTTATTGACGAACGATTATTTTTAATGCTATAATAAAGTCATGAAACACATTTTTACAGAATACATTTCAAAAAACGGGATTCGTTTTCATCATTCGGTTTCCACGCAAGAAAACGCGGCAGAGGATGTTCTTATACCCGAATCGCACAATTTGTGTGAGCTTATTTTGCTGCTGTCGGGGTCGGTCAAATATAAAATCGAGGGTCAATTTTACGACATCACCCCTTTGGACGCTATCATTATCCACCCTAATAAACTGCATTCGCGGGAAATTGACGCGGCGCTGCCTTACGAGCGCATGGTTTTGCATTTCTCCACCGATTTATTACCCTCGTTTGCCGATTTGCACTTCTTATCTAATTACAAGAGCCCGGCTTTATCCCCCGTTTTGCCCAAAAAGATTGTCGAGCGTTCTAATCTGGCTAATCTAATGCAACAATGCGAAAAGCTGTGTCAAAATAGAAATCACTATACCGATTTGCGGTTTGTCGGGCTGATTTTGCAAGTCGTGGAAACGTTGAACGAACTGACGTTGAAATTGAACGAAGAGAATGCTTTACCCCCAGTAAAGGTAAACAAAATTTCTCATGTTTGCATTCAGTACGTCCATCAAAACCTAACGGAAAAAGACAAGCTTTCGCCCAAGAATTTAGCCAAAGAATTGCATATTAGCGCGTCGCATTTACAGCATACTTTTAAAAAGGAAATCGGGATTAGTTTGCATTCTTATATCTTTAACCAACGCATGCAGCTCGCCCGAAAATTATTATTGCAAGGTCACTCTCCGCAGGCGGTTGCAAATCTTCTCAATTATGAGTATTATTCCACCTTCTATCACGGGTTTATCAAATGTTTCGGCGCGCCGCCGCATTCTTTTAACGACCCTCAGCCTCCGTATTAAAAAGGTTTGCCAATTTGCCATTAATTTCTAAAAAGTATTGCTTTCTTGCAAAAAAGATGGTATAATTGTATCATTATCAACATAATTTCACTATTTTTGGAGACTCCTATGAAAAAATTCTTCAGCTTTTTATTAAGCGTTGGTATGGCATGCGCCACAATCCCTTGCGTTGCAGCGTGCAATGACAACACTGACAACCAACAGTTTGAAAACGTTATCCTTGTCATCGGCGACGGTATGGGAGAAAACCACCTCTTGAATGCCATCGAGTATTTTGATTTGGATATTCCCGTCTTTATGCAAGACCAAGTGGGATATATCGGTACAAACTCGTTGAGCGGCACAACGGACAGTGCCGCCGCAGGCACAGCGCTCGCAACCGGAAAGAAAACTACCAACGGCAGCGTTGCACAGCTCGATGGAAAGGACCTTGAACAAATCACTACGATTGCGCAAGCGGCTGGCATGAAAACGGGCGTTATCACTACGGACACTTTGGATGGCGCAACGCCCGCCGCCTTTTCCGGGCATGCAAGCAACCGCGGCGTTACCAATCAAATCGTACGCTCGCAAGCCACCAGCGGTATCGATTTGATGATTGGCCGTTATTCCAGCGAATACACCAACCGTTCCACTCTGTTTACCGCGAAAAATTATACGATGGTCACGGACGAAACGCAATTATTAAATGCGCAGGATACGGAAAGATTGATAGGGCTTCTGCCCAACATCGATTCGGAATATATGCCGGGCAACGAAGAGGATTTTCAGTTGGACGAAATGACGGAATTTGCCATTGATTACCTGGAAAATGAAAACGGGTTCTTCTTGATGATTGAGGGCGCGTATATTGATAAATACAGCCATTCTAACCGTTTCCACGACGCTATGAGCGAAGCTCGTTCCTTGATGGATACCATCGAATTTCTTTACGAGTACGCCTCGGACGGCAAGACGGCTATCTTTATTACCGCCGACCACGAAACGGGCGGTTTGAAACTTGCAAGTGACGAAAGCGAAATGAATAATTATTTATACACTTGCACGGGTCACACCCCCACCAACGTACCTTTGTTTGTAAAAAATTACGCCTTTGACGCGCAAAACTTTGGTTATGCAAGAGGCGAACTCCCCCAAAACACCGTTATTTTTGAGGCGTGCAAGGCAATCATTCAAGGCAATAAATAAAAATAAATATCCACTGGCATAGCCAGTGGTTTTTACTTTTCGGGCATAGCCCTAATACTACCAGCGGGGCACAAGTGCCCTTTCGGGGTGCCTGGCAGCGTGCTTTAATTACTTGCCACCCTTGAAAGGGTCATTTGGG
>JAZQGK010000112.1:0-5273 GCA_045539975.1 Candidatus Scatosoma sp.
ACTACTGTTGCCTAAAAAGGAAAGGGGTTCCGCTGAATACATAAGGCAAAATTTGAACACCGCGTTATCCAAATTTTTCACGGACAAGCCTTACTTGAAAATGCGCGACGTGTTTATTGTGTATAGGCACGTGTACGACGAACGGTTCCCCGAGCGCAAAAAACGCGACCATGACAATATCGAAATCAACATGGTAAACGATTGCATTGCGACTTTCGTTTTGGAAGACGACGCGCCCGAGCTTTGCAATCATTGCTATATGTCGGCGGTGGGAAACGGGGAAAGAACGGAAGTGTATATTGTTCCGAAAGAGCAAATTCGGGAGTGGTTTAATTTTGAGAAAACGATACCGAAAGAGGGCGCAAAGCTCTCATCGAACGGCTACGGATAGCGTTTTTTGGATGGTACAAAACAGGGCGAAAAACGGGATAAAAACCGTACCACGGGAAAATACCGTTTTCCCCAGAAAACCAAGGGATTTCATAAATGAAAAGCGCAGGAAAGAAGAGTTATCAATGCGCTAAGCGAAGGAGGTGAGAAGAAAATATGATAAAAATCCCAAACAATAAGAAACTCGTAAATATGCTCACAGTCTTGACAGTGGCTGGCGAGATGCCACTTGTGGCAGCGAGCCAGGCGGGCAGTCATGAAGGCTATCGAAAGCTGTTCTACGAGTTGTCAAAGAAACAAGTATTTATCAATACAAAGACGAACGAACAAATGCGTGTGAAGCTCATTCATATGTCGGACAGGGGCGATAAACGAAGGTGTCGGCTTTATAAGAACGCTATACCGATATTGGATTGGATGGGCACGCGTGCGTATTACGAAGAAATGTTCCCGGAGAACAAAATGTCGGGTGGAGAACAAAATCGGTTTAGAAACGCTATGGTTGCCGAAGCGGTTTTGATGCTACTCGAAAGCGGAATAGAAGTACTTCCGACAATGCTACCTGCATTAAGAATAAACAATCGGCATAACTCGTTTCACGGGCGAAGTTGTTTTTACTCTGCAAGGCAATTAAAACAAACGCTAAACAAGGGTATGAACAAGATTGTTTCTTCGAGAATAGTCGGGGCGTTGTTTGCCGGGAACAACGTGTATGCGGTCTATAATACCCGTTCTAGCACGATAAAATGGAAGGGAATGAACGAGATGAAGACCAAGCACATTTTAACCGATTTAGCCCGTGTAAACGGCGACGTATCCGTATGCGACAGTGCGGTTATTTTCGGTAAGGATGATTGGACGGTGCTCAAATCCTTTTTCAGTGCGACGGCGTACGGTGAAAAAGATTTTCGGTTTGACAAAATCTATCCAAACGTTTATGCGATACCGCAAAATCCGATTGGAATTGAGCTTTTGAAACTGTTCAAAATACCGAACTTCCAACAAAAGATTTTGGCGTATATGTTTGAAGAAAAGGATATATGTAAAAATTCGGGTTACGGTTGGCACGCGGTTGTAGACGGTACGTACGTATTTTCGTATTTGGACGCAAATATAGCGGCGCTTACACGCTTTTACGAAACGGCGAAGCGTGGAAAAGGCAAACATAAATTTATGGTAATTTGCTATGACTTTCAAGAAAAATTTATCAAAGACTACTTTGAAGATATCGCAAGTATTGCCACAATGCCGTTTCAAGAAATTTTGCTAAAGATAGGAGGATATAAAAATGAAGCAAAAGTTTAAGGATTTTATAAACAAAATAAAGGTATTTTTAAGAAAACAGGATTGGAAACTAATTGGAATAATTAGTGCGTGTATGGTAGGGGCGATTGGATTTTTCTATATATTCGGGCTTTTCTCTCAATTTATAGAGTATTGGTCAGTTATGAGATTTGCTGGGTTAAACCCTGAAAAATACAATATTCCTGAAGTATCGCCTGGATTTTTAGATTGTATTTCAGCAACGTTTTCTGAAACTGGTCTTAAAGGTGTATTAGCTCTTTTAGTAATAGTCGTTATTATTGCATTATTAAATATCAACAGGATAGAAAAATGGTGTAAGACGAATAAAAGAGGCTTTGTAAGAAGTAAAAGCAATTCTCACGGATCGGCAAATGAACTGTCGTTTAACGAAATAAAAGAAAATTATGAAGTATCCACCGTTGATGAAGCAAGAGGTATCATTTTGGGCGAAATCCGTGATAAACTCGTTTGTCTTCCGCGTGATAAAAAGGGCAACAAAAATATCGCCGTGGTAGGCTCGTCGGGTACGGGCAAATCGAGAGCGGTTATCCGTAATGCATTGTTTCAAATGATAAGAAACGGTGAATCGGTTGTTTTGACTGATCCGAAAGGGGAACTCTATACCGATACTGCGTATTTGTTTGAGTCTCACGGATATGAGATTAAGGTGCTCAATCTTGTCGAGATTGAAAAAAGCGACGGGTGGAATCCTATGGTGGACGTTGTTTCTCATTCCGAAAAGGCGAGCATTCTCGCAAAATCGTTGATTATCAATACCGGCACGGGCAAAAGCGGAGACGATTTCTGGGATAACGTTGCGGAAAATCTGTTAAAGGGTTTGATTTTGTACGTTGCTTTGGACGAAAATTTGACAAGCGAAGAAAAGAACTTGGCGGAAGTGTATAGACTGATAACGATGGAAAACGAAAACGAATTTTGTCTATTGTTGGAGCGTCTTCCCGGTACACATCCTGCGAAGGAACCTTTCAACACGTATTTGTCGAGTACGGAATCTGTGCGTATGAGTACCCGTTCGGGGCTTGCTGCGCGCCTCGGTATTTTGCAGGAAAAGCAGGTAAAAGACTTTTTCTCGTCTGCGGATATCAATCTTTGGAATCCAGCCGAAAGCAAGTGCGTGTATTACGTTATCACGAGCGATAACGATATGTCCAAAAATATGATTACGGCGTTGTTTTTCACTTGCTTAATGCGAAGCGTGCTTTCGTATGCTGATAAACAGCAAGACAAGAAATGCGTCGTACCCGTAAACTTCGTGTTAGACGAGTTTAACAACGTAGGCAAACTGGGTATCAGTGCGGACGGTAGCGATTTTGCCCGTTTTATCAGCACTTGCCGTTCGAGAAATATCAACGTTATATTCGCAGTTCAAGGCATTGGGCAATTGCAAAACAAATATGACAATTATTTATGGTCGGATATTCTCAACAACTGCGATACGCAAATTTTCTTGGGTTGCAACGATATGATAACGGCGGAATATTTTTCCGCGCGGAGCGGTGAAATCACGGTAGAATACGACATCTATTCAAAGAGTGAACGGACGGGCAGTATGGAAAAAACTTATAACCACAGTACGCAAAAAACCAAACGGAGACTGTTTACGCCCGATGAAATTTTGTGTAATAAATCTTCCGAGCTGAAATGTTTCTGCAACGGGTTAGGAGTAATGACGCTTAACAAGTTTGATTATTCCCGTCATCCTGCCTATCCGCATATTATGAAGGCGGACGCGAACGGATACGAGCCTGAGCGGAAACACAAACCTAAGCAAGTAGCTGAAATACAGGAAGAAAAGCCTGCCCAAAAGCAAGAAAAAGGCATTTCTAAAATCGTTATGATTGACGATATGAAAAACGTATAACAGACTTGGGAAGTACGCCGCCGAGCGAAGGCGAGGCGGCAGTTTCCTAATACTCATTTTGATAAAAATAATTAAAATTACGGAGAAATATCATGTTTATATTACATAGTTACAATACAAAAAAATTGACAAAAACAGGCTTTTTAGGGTATAATATAACTATCCCGAAACGTAGCGCGGACAAGTCCGACAACGAAGCAAGAAACGTTAAAAAAGCCACTTGCGGACGGGGAGGGAGTACGGGGCGAACGCACAGTCCGCCTTACCAGCGAAGGAGGTGACGGATAAAGAGTTAAAGAAGGTTTTGAAATGCTTGGAGTTAATTCCTTGTGAGCAGGGACGGGACGAAGCGATACAAATCGTCTTAAAAGCCGCGGCGGAAAGTATCACTTTGGAGCATATCAAAAAAATTTCTTCTTATCGGGAAGAAAAGAAGAAACAGGAAAAAGAGCGTGGTTATGTCAAATTTACGAAAAAGGAGATAGAAACTATGCCAGACAATTTAAAAAGATTATTTGTAGTCGATGAAAAAATCGTTTCCTACCGTTGTATCAACGGAATGTATCAAGCGCGGTTCCGCCGTGAGGGATATAATATCGAGGTCGCGTCCAAGGATTTTCAAATGATGAAAACGAAGTTTTTGGAAAAGCTGAGACGAGTGGAGATTGAAAAAGCGAATATAAAAATATACCCGAAGTTCGGGGAATTTTTACAGGAGTGGTTGAAAATCAAAAAACAAACGGTAAAACCGTCCACCTACAAAGCGTATTGCGATTTAACGAACTTTAATTTAGTACCCCGTTTCGGGGAAACGCCCGTCAACGAAATTACAAGAAAGGTTATTCAAGACTTTTTATTTGAGATTGCAGAGGCAGGGAAAAACCGAACGGCGCATAAGTTAAAGCAGTTGTTAGGCTCTATGTTCGACGTTATCGTGGACGATTATCCCGAGCTTACCAACCCGATGCGGAAGGTCGTTTTGTCCCACTACGAAGTGAAGAAGGGCAAAGCGTTCACCAAAGCGGAAGAAAAGAAAGTGATTGATTTTTGCAAAGAGTATCCGCACTTTCAAGGCAATTCGGCTATGCTCGTGCTGATGTTCACAGGTATGCGCGTAGGAGAACTGACGAGCGTGCAATACGACGGAACGTTTATAACCTGCGTTTCTGCCAAAACTAGAAAGGGCTACGCCGACGTGATACGGAAAATACCCGTTTCACCAATGATGAAAAGGGTACTTCCGATGATTGATTGGGAAAAAGTGGTTGCTTCAAACAACAACACCGTTCGGGATGCCGTGAAAAGAATCTTTCCCGACAGGCACACGCACGAGTTCCGTTATACGTTTATAACGAGAGCAAAAGAGTGCGGCGTAAACCCCGAAGTTGTTATGCTTTGGGTAGGACACGAATCGGACGGCGACGTAAAGACCAGCAGGGTGGATAGGGGGTATACCACCTATTCCGACGAGTACTTATTGGCTGAAATTAACAAAATTGATTACAAATACGAGTAAAAATGTTAAAAACGAACAAAAATGCGGTAAAAACGGCGGATTTTCCTTAAAAAGGGCTGAAAAGCCCTAAAAAATGTTAATTTTTGGTTCCCAAAAAGTTCCCAAAGATAACAAAAAAGGGTAAAATCCGAAGATTTTACCCCAAAAATGTGGTGCCCGCGATCGGACTTGAACCGATAC
>JAZQGK010000113.1:0-59664 GCA_045539975.1 Candidatus Scatosoma sp.
CATGGCTACGATCCGACTTGTGTGCTGTTCTTTACCGATTTAATACGCAACATGAAAACTTCTGTGGAGCTGGATTTCATGGCGGTTTCCTCATACGGCAGCGGTACGAAATCGACGGGTGTTTTAAACATTAAAAAAGACCTTTCCAGCGATATTAAAGACCGCGACGTATTGATTGTCGAGGATATTGTGGATTCTGGGAATACGCTGTATAATTTGAAGAAAATCCTCAACGAGCGCGGCCCTGCCAGCGTCAATATCGTGACGCTGTTGGATAAACCCGAACGCCGCGAAGTGCCGATGGAACCGGATTATACGGGTTTTGTTATCGAGGACGAGTTTGTTATCGGGTATGGTTTGGATTATGCGGAAGATTACCGCAACCTGCCGTACGTGGGCGTGTTAAAGCGTTCTGTTTACGAGGGTTGATGACAAAACGAACGGCTATTGAATAAAAAAGATAAAAAGAAAAGCCTCGGAAGAGAATCCGAGGCTTTTAAATTTTTGCGATATTGTAATGCTATCATTAGCTTTCTACGCGCGTGATGGACTGCAACTGATAAATCAAATACCCAAACGCATAGGAAAGAGGTGCTTTCATGCGAAGCATCACGTTCCGGTTACGCGTCTGGTTGCCGTAAGCGAGCCAAACGGTTTGCGTTACGCCGGAGGGGGATTTCCCAAGCTTCATCGTAACTTCGCGGTACTGATAGGTTTTTTCGGTTGCTTCCGCGCCGTTTTCCGAGATGGGAAGTTTGATGCTTTCCTCGTCTTTCGTGGTGAAGGATGCGGACACTTTTTGCACCGCTTCATCAAAGGGACTGTACGCGTTTACGGCGATGGAAGTCGTTTTATCCGCTGTTCCGCGCAGGGCAAGAATCAGCTGTTCGTTGTCCAAGTAGGTGAGCTTTTTGCCCATGTTAAAGTTCAAAACGTCCGTCTTTTCGGGGTTTTCCAACTTATCTACGCGCGTGCAAACGCCTTTCTTATCCGCGTATGCGGTGGACAGCTCGTAATAGAATTCGACGTAGCAATCGCTTGCATTCGCAGGGGATTCTATGTTGCGAGGCGTGTGACAGTGCATTGTCTTTGTGGAAGAGATGGGCGTCAGCTCGTCATTTGCTTCCATGAAATGCACGTACGAGGTAAGGGTGTCCGTTTTCACCAAGGGTTCCTTGCCGTCGGGCGTGAACGTAACGTCGATGGTAAGGCTGGTCGTGTATTCGTACGTACCGTCGCTCTTTTTATTGAGCACGGTGGTGTACGTGCCGTTGGAATAAGCGAGGTCGTAATTTACTTGGTTCAAGCCTGCTTCCTTTTCAAAAGTGACGTTGTAAACAAGAGTTTCCGTCAAGGTTGTCTGCGGAGCAAGGACGTCCTTTTCCCAGTAATTATTAAAGGTTGCTTCCTGGTCGCCGGTACAGCCTGCCAAAGCAGACGCGCCGAGGATAAATGCCAGTAAGCTTGCAATTTTTTTAATTTTCATAGCATTCTCCGTGGTTTTTTACCAAATAATATTATCATTATAGCACATAATTTTCAATTTGTAAAAACAAAATCGAGATTTCGTGAAAAATATTGTGAAAAAAAGCTGAAATTTTACCATTTAATATGGTATAATAGAGAAAAAGAAGATAAGGAGAAAGTCGTGCATACCGTTATCAGGGCTTCAACGCTCTCCGGCTGTATGGAAATAATGGCGCAATATGCGCAGGCGTACGAACAGCGCGGGGGACAAAATTTAATTTTCTGCGAGGACAGATTAACGCTGCTTGCCGAGCGCGCGCTGCTCGCGCGCATGGGCGGTTCGTTTTCGTCTGCCGTCGTTACTTTTGCGCGCTTTGTCAAAACAGAGGGCAAGGCGCTTAGCAAACAAGGCTCGGTGATGGCGGTTGGGGAAATCATGACCGATTTACAGCGCCGAGACGTGTTGAAATGCTTTACTTCCGTGGTTGGCGTGGGGAATAATGCGCAGTGCATTTACGAGACTTTGGCGCAGATGTCCGCGTCTGAAATCACGCCCGAAATTTTGCGCGAAAGCCTTGCGTTATTGCCCGAGGATACCTTGAAAAAGAAGGTTGCCGATTTGGCGGCAATCTATGAGGAATATACGGCTTTTTTGCTGAAAAACGGGTTCTTGGACGAGAGTAAATATCTCACTTTATTGCCCAAGAAAATCCGCGAAGAGGGTTCTTTGCGCGGGTATAACGTCTTTTTCTTGGGGTACAATTCTTTCACGGCGCAGGCAAAGGAAACTATACGCGCGGCGTTGGAGACGGCGGAGAACGTGATAGGGATTTTCTGCGGCGGCGACGAGGAAATTTATTGCAATGCGGCGGCGGACGCGTTTGCGCAGGTATGCGGCGAGTACGGAAAAGTGGCTTTGCGCGAGGAAAAATCCAACCTTTGCGACGTTGCGGAAAGGTTGCGTAAGGGGCTCTTTAATCCCGTCCGTCAAGAACGGGTGCAGGGGGACGGTATCAGCATTTTCGAGGCGGAGGACAAAACGGCGGAATCGGAGTACGTGGCGACGAAAATCCGTCGGGAAATGGGTGAAAATCCAAAGCTTCGCTATCGTGATTTTACCTTGCTCGTGCCCTCGGTGGCGGCGTATTCGCTGCCTTTGAAAAAAGCTTTGACGGAGTACGGGATTCCGTATTTTATCGATGAGAAAAAGTCCTTAAAATGTCATCCGTTGGCGCAGTTTTTGTTGGATTGTTTCCGCGTTGTGCGCGAGGGGTATTCTTCTTCTGCCGTGCAATCGTTGACGCAGAACTTCTTTTTCGGGGAAAGCGACGAGTATCGGAACTATCTTTTAAAATTTGCCAACTATCGCGGCGGCGCGGCTCGCCCTATCAAGACGGGCGACGTTGTGACGCAGGCTTTTGATTTGAAAACGTTGGAGCTTAGCAGAGAGCGGTTGCTGATGGCGACGTCATGCATCAAAAAGCAGGACAGTGGCAGAGGGTACTGCGCGGCGGTGCGCGAGATTTGTAAAAAATTTGAGGCGGATAAGGGTTTGTCGGCGTTGGAAACGGACGTGGAGGACGTTGCGCAAAAGGAATACCTTGCACAAATTGAACGGGCTTTGGAACGGGTGCTTGTCGAGGCGGAGCTTTTGACGGGCGAAAAGGTATTACAGCTGGCGGAATTTGAAGCGATTTTAAAAGACGGTTTGACGGCAACGGAGATTTCGTTGATACCCGTGAAATACGACGCGGTGTTTATCGGGGATATAGCAGACAGCCGCGTGGAAAAGGCGGCGGTACTGTTTGCGATGGGTTTGACGGAAGAAGTGCCGCGCTGTGCGGTGGATACCGCGTTGATTTCGGACAAGGATATTGCTCGGCTTGCCGAAGTGAAAGCGTTGTTAGAACCCACCGTTGCGCAGGTCAATTTGCGCAGCCGTGAAAGCGTGTGTTTAAATCTTTGTACGTTTACGGAGAAATTATACCTTTCCTATCCCTTGCCGGTGGACGGCAGCGAACCTTCCGTCAGCGAGCTGTTCCGGTATTTGGACGGACTTTTCTGCGAGGAGAGCGGTGGGAAGTTATTGCACCGTAAAAAATACGAACCGCAGGATTTTGCATACAGATGCAGCGCGCCTGCGCCTGCCATTCGGCAGCTTTTGATTGAGAAAAACGAGTACGAATCCAAACGCGAGGACACGCGAAGGGAATATTCTTCGCTGTACACGGCTTTGGATAAATTAGGAGTCCAAGAAAAGAACGATTATCTTTCGGAGGGGGCTACCATCGAGTACGTGGCGCGCGGGGAAGAGTTGTTTTTCCGTGGGGGCAAGATTTCGCCGACGGCTTTGGAATCGTATTTTTCCTGTCCGTTCCGCAACTTTGCCGAACGCGGTTTGAAGTTAAAAGAACGGGAAGAAGCGACGGTCATGGCGATGGATTCTGGGAATTTTATCCACGAATTGTTGCAAAAGGCTGTGCCCAAGTCTGCGGAGCTGGCAACGGAAGAAGATATGCGCAATTATGCAACCGAATTAGGGCGTGAAATGTTGAAAAAATCGTTATACGCGATACAGCAGGACACCGATTCGGGGAATTATTATACGGAAAAACTTCTAAAAGAGGGCGCGGACGTTGCCGTGGGTGCGTACCGACAGATTAAAAATTCCGATTACTCGGTAGAAGAGACGGAAACGGGCATTGACGCGGAATTTTTCAGGGGCAAGGTAGACCGTGTGGACGGCACGGATAAATACGTGCGCATCATCGATTATAAAACGGGTAGCATCGACGATACCGCCGGCAGTTATTACACGGGCAGAAAAATGCAGATGCAGCTGTACATGTCCGAGTTGAAAGGGGAACGCATTCCTGCCGGGGTGTTCTATTTCCCTGCGTCCGTCGCGTACGACAGCGAAGAAGAGGGACGCTTCCGCATGAAAGGGTTCTTGAACGGCGATAAGGACGCTTTGTTGTGTGGGGATAAAAATTTAAGCGGAAAGAAAAAGAGCGAGTTTTTCCCTGCGGCTTTGGAGAATGAAAGGACGTCGAAACGAGTCATGGACGAGCAGACTTTCCGTGATTTTCTCGATTATTCCGTGTTTGTCGCGCGGCAGGGGTGTACGGAGCTGAAAGAGGGGTATATCGCGGCGACCCCGTACGAATCGGGTTGCCAGTACTGTAAATACGGCGGCATGTGCGGTTTTAACAAGGACTGCGCGCAGCCGAGAAAGGAAAAAAACATCGATCCCGCGGAGATTGCGGAGATCGCCAGAAAAAAACGGGACGGGGAGGAGTAAGATGGCGTTTACAAACGAACAGAATGCCGCGCTTGACGCGCAGGGCAGAGTCATTGTCTCCGCGTCCGCAGGCAGCGGCAAAACGACGGTCATGATTGAAAAAATCATTCGTTTGATCAAGGACGGCGCAAACGTCGGGGATATCCTTGCCGTAACGTTTACCAAGAAAGCGGCGACGCAGATGAAAGAAAAACTCTGCAAGGCTCTGATTGAAAACATCAACGCGAAAGACACGGACGAGGCGAAGAGAAAGGAACTGAAAAGACAGCTTTCCGAAGTGCCTTCGGCGGATATTTCCACCATTCATTCCTTTTGTTCTAAGCTCATTCGTTCACATTTTTACCTCGCGGGCGTGGACAGTGCGTTTCGGGTCATCGGCAGCGAGGACGCGGAGGGCGTGGCGTTAAAAAACGAGGCGTTGGAAGAAATTTTGGAGGAGGGATACGCTTCAAGCGAAGCGGATTTTACCCATCTTTTGTCGGTGTACTGGCGCAAAAAGAGCGATAATGCGTTGCGTGGAATCTTCCAAAAAGTATATGAAAAATTGCGTATCCGTGCCGATTATAGAGAGTATTTAGAGCGCGCAGAATACACGGTAGAGGTCTTTGATAAGGTGTGCGGCGATTTGCATAAGCATTTCTTGCAAAAGTGCGCCTACTATTACGATTTGGCGCAAGACGCCAGAAACTATTTCGAGGGAATACAAGCTTCGTCGCAAACCAAGCTGAGCGAAGAACTTTGCGCTTGGTTGGAAGAAATGTTGTCCACGCGCGACTATTTTGCTATCCGTGACGTTGAAAAGCCGAGATTTACGACCAATCGGGGCACGAAAGAGGATTCGGCGGAGAAAAAGGAACAAATGGCGCGCTTGTCGGGCCTGAAAGAGCGGATTATCAAGGCTTTTGAAGAGGAAAGGGATAAGCTGCAAACCCGAGAGGAAGAACTGGATAAATTCATCCGTTCGGGGGAAACGGCGGCGGCTTTGGCGAAGTATTTGTTGCTGTTCGACACTCGATATTCGGAATTGAAACGGGAACGAGGGGTACTCGATTATAACGATTTGGAGCATATTGCGCTGCGCTTATTATCCATTGAGGAAGTGGCGGAGGAGATGCGCGGAAAATACCGTTATGTGTTCGTGGACGAATACCAGGACGTCAATCCCGTGCAGGAAGCTATCGTTTCCAAAATCGGCGGCGATAATTTATTCCTCGTTGGGGACGTGAAGCAGTCCATTTACGGCTTCCGCGGCAGCAAATCGAGGTTCTTTGTCGAAAAACAGCAGGCGTTTGCCGATGGTGAAGGTCAAAATCTTGCGATGACGCGCAATTTTCGTAGTTCTGACCAGGTTTTGGACGCGGTCAATCAACAGTTTTCACTCGTGATGACGCCGCAGGTTTGCGACGTCGATTACGCGCGGGATTCGGTGATGGAAAAGGGTGGCAGGTACGAACTCAACAGCGGTAAAGTGCAAATTCATTTCCTCGGAAAACCGGAAAAAGCCCCCAAACAAGAGCGCGGTGTGTACTCGGTACGGGCGAACGCGACAAGAAAGGAAATCGAACGCAGTCTCGCTGCAAAAACCATTATGCAAATCATCGAGGACGAGCGCCGTAGCAAGTGGTTCAACCCCGACAAAGGGGAATATTGCGAAGTGAAATACTCGGATATTGCCATTTTGTCGAGAAAGAAACAAGGGCAGATTGCCAAGACGGTGGCGGCTTTGTCGGATGCAGGCTTGCCTGTGACGGCGGCGGCTGCGGTGAACGTTTGCGATTACGCCGAAGTGAAAACTTTGATGGATATTTTGTCCTTGTTGGACAACGCGCAGCAGGACGTTCCTCTTTGCAGCGCCTTACTTTCCGCAATGGGCGATTGTACGACGGACGACTTGACGGAAATCCGTTTGGCGTATCGCGACGAGGGGTATTTTAGAAAGGCTTGCCAACGCTATGCCATGGAAAAGACGGACGAAATTTCTCAAAAATTACGCGCGTTTTTCCGGTATTATCAAAAGCTGCGGACGGCGTCGCAAGTCCTTGGCGCAGGGGAAATATTGACGCGGTTGCTTGCGGAAACGCATATGGAAGCGCGGCTGCTTGCTAAGGAAAACGGAGTGGCTTGCCTGCGCAGGATTCGGCGGTTTATTGAGGAAACCAACAACCCCGAACCCCTTTCCGTGCACCAGTTTTTGGCGCGGTTAAAGGATTTGGATTACGAAATCGAATATAGCGAAAACGGCGGCGAGGACTCCGTGAAAGTGCTGACGATGCACTCTTCGAAGGGTTTGGAATACCCCGTGGTTATTCTTGACGATTTGAGCGCCGCATTCCACGGCGTTGACCATGACGAAGTTCTTGTCGAGGAGGAATACGGCCTTGCGCCGCGTGCCTTTGACGAAGGAAAAATGCTCAAATCGCAGACGGTGCTTCGCCGATTGTTCGTTGTGAAAGAAACGGAGAGTTCGGTTGCGGACGGGTTGAATTTGTATTACGTCGCGCTCACGCGTGCGAAGTACGCATTGCATATGATTTTCACGGAAAGACAAGCCTTTTCGGACGTTCGGTATGCGCGGTCGTACGCGGATTTGACGGATTTTTCCGTTTGGGAAAAGTACGTTGTCGAGGACACTCTTTTCGATTTGGAAAAACAGGAACGCACGGCGCTTGTCTTCCGCCCCGACGAGGCGTTGGCCGGCAGTATTATGCAGGCTTTTCTGAAAAAATACGCCTACGGCGGTTATGAAAATCTGTTGGTGAAGAGCTCTGCAAGCAAGCTGATGCATATGCAGGATAGCGAGGCGGAACAAGGGACGGACGCGCCTTTTGACGTCGGTTTTGGGAAGACGGAAGAGGTGGAAGAGGAACTGTCTGCCGTTTCGGGAAAGGAGCGTGAGGAGCGGATTGCTTTGGGCTTGGCGTATCACGCATTCTTGGAAAAATTTGATTTTTCTCGGTTGTTTGACGAGGGCGGCAAGCCGATTGACCGCGACGGATTAAATGAAACTGTCGAGAATGCGCTTGCGGCGTTTAGCGGTATGGACGAGTCCAACGCGCAGCTTTTACGGCAGGAAAAGTTGGTGGAAATTTTGTCTAATCCGGTCTTTTATGAATTGCGCGGACAGCGGCTTTATAAGGAACAGCAATTTTTAGTATCTTTGCCGGCAAAAACGACCTACGCTTTGGTGGGAACGGTTTTGCCCGACGTGCCGAATGCGGAAGCGGAAGAGGTGATTTACCAAGGCGCTTTGGACTTGTTGGCGGTGGGGGAAGAGGTGCGGATTATCGATTATAAATATTCCTCGCAGAGTGCGGAATATTTGAAAGAGAAATACCGCGCTCAGTTAGAACTTTACCGAATGGCAGTCGCTAAAATTTTGAAAGTGGACAAGGAAAAAATCCGTTGTACCATCGTCAATATTGATAGAGGCTTTCAGGTGGATGTTGCATGATAAAAAATGGGGCAGATACGTTTCAACGCGTACCTGCCCTATCCATTTTTACAAAAATACTCAAAACTCGACAAAAAAATCCATAAAAAAATCCTTCCATTCGGCAATAAAGTAACCGAAATTTTTTGGAGGACTATATGTGGGATTTCGTATTGGATTGGGTGTTACAAAACGTCGCGTTGTCGGCGGTTGTGGGAATGTCGTTTGTGTTGTTGAGCTTCGCGGCGGCAATCAGTGCCGCGGTTGGCTCGTTTCGGGTCTACCTCGGCGTGGGAGCGGTGCTCGGGGGAAGCGCGGCGTTTACAGCTTTGTTCGAGAACGTCAAGGCGTGGGACGCGGTGTTTGCGTTGGCGACGGCGGCGGTGTTCGGCGGTGCGGCGTACCTCATTGCAAGCGGTATCGCGTGGTTGGTTCGGCGCAAGAGGGAGAAGAGATTGCGTCGGGAAAAAGCTTGGCGACAGTTGCAATTTACGTTGCCCGAAAGGGAAAATTCCTTTGTCAGGGCGCGCTTGAATACCGTATTGCAAAATCGGGAACAATCGATGGAAAATGCGGGCGTGGAGCAATCGATGGGCGTGTGTACACAGTTCGATTACGCCAAGAGTTTGCTGGCAAAACTCCGCGCGGCAAATCTTTCCGCGACGGACAGATTGCAAGTGGAAGAACTGGGCGGATTGCTGGCTTTGTACGGCAAGAAAGAACACCTACAATTATCCGATTTGCAAGTGGTAAACGACGGGTTTTCTCTGCTGTTGAAGATGGCGGCAAAATATGCCGTATCGCCGTGATTAAACGGGCTCGCCAGAGAAAAAATCAAGCGAAAACGGCGGCAGCGCAAGCGTCATTTTGACGAGATTTTTTCCTTCCATGCACTCGCGTAAGACGTTTTTTGTTACAATAGTAGCGGATTTATCGGATAAAAAAGGGATTGTTTTTGAGGGAAGGGGTTGTCCAAGAGGATAGGTTTGCGGCTTTTTTAAGAGAATGGCGTCGGAGCAAGCGGTGATGGCGCTGACGGGGAAAGTTTTATTTTTGTCGGTAAAAAAGCGCACGGCGATTTGGTTTTGCAGCTCCATATCCAGGAGCTTTCCATGCGAGCTGCCGTCATGGGAAAACACGGGCAAAAGTCGGGTAATTTGCGCGCAATTTTTAGGGAATACAGGTCGAAGCCGTTGTAAAAAAACGGCTTCGTTTCTTTGTTCTACAGCGGAAAAGTTGACGCAGAAATCGACGTCGCGGACGGGGGAAGAGGCACAGAGTAAATATTTTACGGCGTAATTTTTAAGGGAAATGCCAACGCCTCGGCAAACGCCGCGTACGCAGCCGGAAACGACGATGGGCTTGTCAAGAAAGTCGGATAAAAGCATAAAAAACTCCTTTTTATAGCATGATAGCAAAAAGGTGATGGGGAAAAAGGGTAAGGATGGACAAATTTTGCCGAAAAAAGAAAAAAGTTTTGAAAAGGGTATAAAAACGCTTGACAAAAAAGAAAAAGTTTGATAAAATAACGCAAGTAAAAGGAACGTGAGTTCTGCATATTGGGGCGTCGCCAAGCGGTAAGGCAACGGACTCTGACTCCGTCATTCGGGTGTTCGAATCACTTCGCCCCAGCCACATAAAGAAGTGAAATTTGTCTAACGCAAGTTTCACTTCTCTTTTTTGCATTTTTAGGGCTTTTTAAGCCCTTTTTTGCTTATTTAGGTAAAATTTTGATACCAAGAAATCAAAAACGGCGTGGTTAGGTTGTCTGAATTTCTAAAAACGCCTTTTGACTATTTCAATAACTAACTTAGATAAAGTACAACATTTTACGCTCCTACGACGGGACTTGAACTAAATAATACCCTGAAAAGCCCATAATGTAGTCAATACACTCCATAATGTGCTTTATTTTTTTGAAAGAATATGTTATAATTAGACTACATCATTATAAAAAAATATAGGTGAACAGCATTCATTTTAGAGGATAATGATTATAGATGTTGCCTGAAATTGAATTCGTAAAATTAAATATTCAAAATTTTCCAACGAAATGGCAAACTGTGATTTTTCGTAATTACGGTTACGTTTCGCTTGATAAAATGGCAAAAGTTTTAGGATGTTCGGAAAAAACAGTATTGCATGAAGCAGAACGTTTAGGGTTGTACAATACCGTTTATAATCGGGTATGGGAAGAAAAAGGCTACATAACGATAATTCGAAATAACTGGTATTTGCTTCCGTATGCCCAACTGTTGCAATTGTTGGGCATAACGGAAGAACGTTTAGAGTATATTCTTGAAAACGATGATTTTTTATCTGTAAAACTTGGTGGGTTTAAGCCTAACTGTGAAGAAGTAAGGTATGAACCGCTCACGGAACAGCAAGAGAAAGAAACGAATATCATAGCAGATACGGTATCGCGTTATCGCAAGACTCCTTTGCAAAACGCCTTTGAGTTTTTCTTGGAAAATTCAGGGAAAAGCGAGAACTTTTTATCTAAAAACAAACGGATTGTTCACGGATATTTATCCCCTTGTGGAGATGCGTTTGCAATCAATAGCGAAATGTATTTGCCTGATACTCTACTTAAAGAATATCAATCGCAAGGAGTAAACGGAATATGGTTGCACGGTGTTTTATCCGCGCTTTCATTTTATCCGTTTGATGAAACCCTTTGTCTTGGATATTTAAAACGTAGGGCTGAAATTAAACGATTGATAATGCGCCTTGCAAAATATGGGATAAAACTATATTTGTATTTTAACGAGCCGAGAGCGTTGCCTGAAACTAAATTTGGAAAATATGCAAACCTTATCGGTAGACGAGAAAACGGCTATGCGTCTTTTTGTTTTGCGCGAGAAGAAGTTAAAAACTATTTATATGAAGCAGTAAAAGATTTGTTGTTGGATATACAAAATCTTGGTGGTATTATTACGATTACAATGAGTGAAAATCTCACGCATTGCAATTATCGTCCTGAAACGAATTGTCCTGTTTGTAAAAATATTCCACCCGAAAAATCGGCAGCGGAAGTAAATAACGTGATAGCGCGAGCGATTCGTGATAGCGGTAGTCACGCCGAGCTTATTGCAAATCTTTGGGGTTGGTCGCCGTTTATGGGTTGGACGGAAGAACAAACGCTTGCAGGGATTGAGTTTTTGGATAAAGATGTTTCCGTAATGTGCGTGAGTGAGTACGACCTTAATATAGAAAAGGGTGGAATAAAAAGTCGAATTATTGATTATTCGATTGGGAATCCAGGTCCGAGCGAAATTACGAAAAAAACCTTAAAGAAAGCGAGGAGGGAAGGGCATAAAATTTATGCAAAAATACAAACGAACAATAGTTGGGAGTGTTCCGCTGTTCCGTATTTGCCCGTTTTCGATCTCGTATATGAGCATATAAAAAATTTGACTTCAATTGGAGTAGAAGACTATATGCTCACGTGGACGCTTGGCGGCTATCCTTCGCCTATGCTTGGAATGGTATCTTCTTATAGTAACAACCCGGAAACGTTCAATCTCAATGCGTGGTATAAAGAATTATTTGGGCAAGACTCGGATTGTGTGCATAATGCAGTACGATTGTTTTGCAAAGGATTTAGTGAATACCCTTTTAGTATAGATTCTTTATATTATTCTCCAAAAACTTTGGGTGTGGCAAATTTATGGGATTTAGAATCGCAAGAAAATCTATCTACAATGGTATGTTTTGCCTTTGATGATTATGAAAATTGGATTAAACCATATCCGATTGATATTTATTTGTCGCAATATGAAAAATTGTTGGTATTATGGGAACAAGGATTAGGCGAGCTTGAAAAGTTGAAAGAAACACCGCTTATCAAGGACTTGAGAATATATGCGCAGGTAGCGTATTCGCACTTTAAGTCCGATTATTTGCAAACTAAGTTTTCCTGTTTGAAAAATGATTTGACGAAAAATAGTAAAGAAATAGAAAAGAGTTTATTGGAAGAAAAGAAAAACGCGGAAAGTTTATTAGAATTACTTTATAAAAGTTCAAAAGTTGGATTTGAAGCGTCTAACCACTATTATTATACGGAAAGAAATTTGCTTGAAAAAATTATTAATTTGGATACTTTAGTAAAAATCATGTAATATAGTATTATGCAAGAAAAATAATTCTATAGTCATTTTGTTGTTCTAACCAATAAAAAATGGCAATTTTAGAGATTTTGTTGTACTAACACAAAAAACACCACCCAAAAAAGGGTGGTGCTTTTTTGCGCTATAAATCCTTTTTATAGGGTATTCGATTAATTGTATTTTTTGGGGTTGTTGGTCAGCCCAAGCAAATAATCAACGCTGGTATTATAAAATTTTGCCAACTTGATTAAAACGGTGGTTGGAATATCGTTTTCGCCCGTTTCGTATTTGGAATACCCTGTTTGTGACATTTCCAACATTTTCGCCACCTGCGTTTGATTAAGGTCTCTATCTTCTCTTAAATCCCGAATCCTGCGGTACATTTTTAGCCTCCAGAAAAATTCTGAAATTATTATAATTTAATCTGGTTCAGGTTATTGACTTTTAACCTGAAATAGGTTATAATAAATGCAATAGTCGAGAGAATTTGAGATTTTTGTCAAAAAATATCGGCTATAAAGATTATAATTTTTACCATTAGGAGGAATGGAAAATGAAAAACCCTTTTAAGCAACTTAAGCACCTGTTTAAAGACCCGGTTAACACAATCGACGAAGCCAACGCAAGAAAGAAAGAGATTATGCCTTGGTTTTACGTTTCGATTGCTATTGCAGCTTTGTTTGGTGTTTTGGACGGTATCCTTGGCACCGGCTTCCTTATGATTTTTGCTTTGGTTGGTATCGCTGGCGTAATGGTATTTGGTTTCTTGCTCTTTGCGCTTAAGAAGATAAAGGCAAGATTCGAAGTGCTTACTTGCGATAAGTGTAAGACTTTGGCACAGATTAAATCTATGGAAGATTATACGAAATATATTTCCTATACCGTAGAGTCGAATAAGGCTGTTTTCAATGGCTACTCTGGCTCGAAAGAATTGAACAAAGACAATGAGTATTCTTCGGTTAGATATTCCGGTACGTCTGTCGGTATTTTGTCCGTTTCGCTTACCTGCCCTAATTGCGGCGCAGTAAAACAGCTGAAATACTACGCTGCACCCTTTAAATGCCATGCGGAAGAAAAGAAAGTAAGTGTGGCTCGCTACAACGCAATTGCCGGTTCTTTGGAAGCGGCTGTTAAGAGCGCAGTGGACGACTACAATAACAATCAACCTATTCCTTATTCCATTCACAGTTCTAAGAATGCGCACTTCGAAGAAAGAACGACTTTCAAAGGCGCGAATGCGAGCGATGCGCATCCTAAGTATAAGGGTGTAGTTATCGATATGCACCAAGACCTCGATGAAATGATTGAACATTATTTCGTACTTAATCAAATGAACGGGGAGCTTAGTGACCCCAACAAGCCCGCAAAGCCCGATAAAAAAGCTAAGAAATAAGAAGAGATACAATCAAATGGCAAAGGTTTGAAAAATAGTGTTCATTTTTTGTATATTCGCTGTTCCTTTGTCGGTTCATAAAAAAGGCATACCTGCGCGGTATGCCTTTTTTGCTGCGTAAATGCGGTTTTACGATTATTCGTAAAAATGTTTATAGTCGTGTTTTTTCGTGTAGTCGATGATTTTAACGGGCAAACGAACGGTTTCCGTGCGCAGGTCGCCGTATAGCTGATTGTAAAGAGCCGCCGCGGAGCGGTACCCGATTTGATAGGCGTCTTGCGAGATGACGTAGGGGCGCACGAGGTCGATTTCGGTGAAAGAAAAGTCGTTGTCGAAAATCATCAATTTGACGTTCTCGGGAATGGATAAATTCAAGTCTTTGACAGCGGCAAGTACGGCGTCGGTGGCGGTTTGCACGCCGCTGGTGATAATGACTTCGGTCTTTGGATTTTTTTGTAAATACTCCAACACTCCGTTGTATATGTTTTTAAAACTAAAAGTACTCAACGTTAAAACGCTGTCCTCGCCCGACTTATCATACAGCGCTTCTACCCCGTCTAAATACCCGTGCAGACGTTCGGAAACGGAGGTCGCAAGAGTCGAGGGCGAGGTGAGATAGAGGAATCGTTTGTGTTTCTTTGCGTGCAGAAATTTAACAGCTTCTCGCATGCCGGCATAATTGTCCGTGGAAACAAACGAGGAGTTGATGTTTTGGAAATATCTATCGATAATTGCCAAGGGATACCGCTGGGTGGATAATTTTAACAGCTCTTGGTTGATGAGCTCGTTATCGATAGGGAACAAAATAATTCCTTTCGTGTCCGAAGTGAGCGCCGAATGGATATATTGCGCCTCTTTTTTCAAATCCCCCCTGGATAATTTAATGGAAACGTCGATGGTGTGCTCGTCGCAGAACTCGGTGATGCCGTATAAGATATCTTGCATAAACCTCGTCCGCAAAGCCGGAACGACGAAAGAGATTTTCTTAGGAATCGAGGGGTGCGCGAGCTCTTTTTGGATGGAATTGCCCGTAGTGAAATACCCTTTGCCGTGTATTTTTTGCACCAAACCCCGCTCTAATAACTGTTCGTACGCCATGCGCGCAGAACGTCTGCTGGCGTTGAATTTAACAGCCAACATTCGCTCGCTGGGGAGTTTATAGTTGGGTTCAAACGAGATTTGTTTGATAAGCTCCATGAGAAAATCCAGTATTTGTTTGTACGGTCTTTGATTTGTCATAAAAAGTTACGCACTCCGCTGTTTTCTTGTTTTATACTATAACAATTTTTTCCTTACTTGTCAATCATATTTTGAACCACTTGAACCAGTTTTTTACGAATATCTATTGCATTTCCTATTGAGGTGTTGTAAAATTATATTATAATGTAGGGATATAAGGGAAAAATCCCCCTTTGTGCGGCGGTAATAAAAAAATTACGCGGGATAGAAATACGCATCAGGAAAGATAGGAGGATGAATGCATGAGAGCAATCATCAAAGGGTTGTTGAGTTTCGCGGCGGCATTGTGTATCGGTGCAGTCGGGATAAACGCATTCTCGGCGGCTGCGGAGGCGGGCGCGGAGAACCAAATCAGTGCGACGGTAACGGAAATCAATAACGAAAAGCTGGATAATGGAAATTCGTTTGTGATGGTTTTAAGCGCAAACGATTACATGACGGCGGACGAATGGAGCAATACCAACTACAAATGGTTGAACGCGGAAGACGTCAAAAACGTTGCGGACAGGAAAAATATTGATTTATCGGCAAACAACGTCGCGAACGCGCAGCTTGACCAACACCTTGACGAGTATAATTTCGAGGACTATATTTACGTGGACGGCGTATCGCTTGCGGAATTTTCACAGACGCATACGTATGCTCTATTTGCCAACAAGCGCACCAGACCGAACACCGTTTCGATTGACTTTGCGCCCAACGTTTTGCAGTCTGTAAACGTCATTGAAATCAAAGCCGGCTGTCAGTTGCCCACTCTTGCCTATTCCTATTTGGGCGAAGGGGAGTTCTCTTCGATTACGATAGAGACGGACGCGGTGTATGAAAACCGCAACGGTACTTGGCTGAAATTTTTCAAGGGCTATGAAGAGGGAATTGAATACGAGGGCAATGAGGATAATTTCAACCTCTCTTTGGAGGAGGAATGGAAAGGTCATACCGCTGTGCCTTTGAATGCTTTTACCGATTTCTTTAAAGACAACGCCGTACAAGGCGAATTTTTGAAAGGGAAAGTTTTGGTCTCGGCGTCGAACACGGAAAAGGATAACCTCATGGTGTTGCGTTTTGTCAACCCCATCGATGTGCAGGAGTTTAGCCGCTTGCATTTGCGAGTATACATCAACCACCAAGTAGACGTTTTGACGTATAACGCGGATTCGGTCACGGCAGGGGATTTAGGCCCGGCTTTGGAAAGCTTTACGGTGGGCGGCGGACAATACAGTTATCTTACGTTGAACAGCGCTCTGTATGCAGGGGACGAGAGGAAAATTTCTCAAATCGTGTTTAAGTTTGCCGAGGATTGTCAACCGCAATATAACGCAAGCGGCGATATGCTTTACGACGCGCAGGGAAGAATTGTTCGCGATACCTTCCATTTCGTTTCTTTCCACGTAGAAAAAGGGAATGACAGCGCGCTCGTTACCGAGGATTCTTTCTTGGTCGTAGACAATGGGGATTCGTACGCGGTTACGTTCCGTTTCAATAAAACCGCAAACGGCGTTGCGGGGTTGGATACGTCCAAAGTCGCTTTGAATGGGGTTTTGCTCAGCAACGTCTTGGCGGATTGCAGTGAGGCGACGGCGGCTTGGTACTCGGCGAAAGGGGTATGCCAAATCAACGTTCTCCTGCCGAAAACGTACACGGGCAAAGCGCAGATTAAAAATGCAGACTATAACTTCGCCGGGAACAATATGAGCGTTTTGAAAGGGCTCGTTTTCCCCGACGGCGAGGCATTGAATAAATCCTATACCTGTCATTTGTACGCAGGCGAGAGAATCGTGGATAGCGAACTGGTACAAGAGTATCAAACGATTGAAGTAGAAAACGTTTATTTTTCTTTTATTGAATCGAGCAATAACTTAAACTTTTCCATTTACTTCTCAGGCGCGATAACGACGTCGCTGTATAACCATGCCTGCGAAAGAGAGGACTGGCGTTCGGACGAGGCGACGAGTGAGATTATCGGTTACGACGCGGGCAGCAGCGATATTTTCATTGCCGGCGGTTATAAATCCTCTTTGCTCGATAACGTCGTTATCAATGGGCGTACCATCGGCGAATGGCATGCTTCCAACCCGATGGCATTGACCAACGTGCAGATTCATTACGGCGTGGGATTAGAGCTCAATCGAATGGATATTCGTTTTGAATCGGCTACTCAGGGCACTTATAATCAGTTGTACGATTTGGTATCGAATGGCAACGGCGTTACGATAGAAGTGCTTTCCGGGCTCAAGTTTATGACGAACAACGCAACGGCAAAAACGCAAGTTTTCCAAATGGTAGACGGCGAGTTTAGATTGCAGACTAAAGAGGGCAGTATTCACGTTTACTATGACGGCAGAGAGGTAAAAAACGGCCAAGAAGTGACGGTGCTGACGGCGGTTTCCGACGCAAGTATCGCGGTGGAAGGGGTAAGAGATTATATCATTTCTCATACGGAAGCGGACGGAAAAAAGGTGTACACGGTTACTTATGACGGTGAAAAAACGTTCACGTTCACGGTTGTGGAAGATATCGTGAAATCGGGCGGTTCGCATGGATGCGGTTCGGCGGTGCAAATACGTCCTGCTATGATATTGCTTGCGGCGTGCGCGGCGATAGCCGTCATCGGAAAAGGAGGGAAGAAAGATGAGGAAAAATAAGATGAAGATTGTCGCTTCTATCCTTTTATCTTCCGCCTTTGTTTTGGCGACGGGCTGCGGTTCGAAAACGTCGGTTTCCGCCGGCGATTATCCGTACGAAAAATCCAGTGCAGAGCTGCTGCAATTTAAAAGCTCGGATAAGGAGCTGGATACTTTCTTAAACGATTATTTCAAAAGACATTCAGGCTACGTAGACGAAAAGGGAATGGACCAAAAGGTGAATTCCGTTACGGCAGGCGTCAATGCAAAACAGTTTTTCTGGCAGGAATGGAACTCGATGTCCTATTACTGGTACAACAGTTTCGACGGCTATGAAACGGACCGTATTGCAGGATTGCGGAAAATTCTTTCTAACATTCCCGTGGACGATTACGGATACGTTTGGCAGGAAACGGACGCGGTGCGCGACGCGTACTCGACAACGAACACGGGCGAACACCGTATGGGATGGCCGTTTCCCACCTCGTACAACGTTGATTTGAGTACCAGTTGGGACTTTAACGGCGTTTCAACCGAGCGCGAGTGGAGCAGCCGTTACCAAAACGACGGGGAATATTTCGATAACGAAGCCGCAGGGATTAAGAGCGGTTTGTATGAAACGACGGTTGAGAACGTGAGCGGTTTGGACTTTACCTCGCCCATTAACGATTACACGTTGGCGTATTACAGTCCGCTTTTGGAAATCGATTTGCGCATGTACACGACGGACTGTGAAAACATAGAGGATATCATCGTGCATTATACGACGGACGACCCCAACCAATGGTTTAGCGTTTCCGTTAACGAAAAAGCGTTTATCGCCTATGATTACACTCCCTCGTACGAACACATCATCTTCCTGCCTATGTATGCGGAAGAAAACTGGAAATCGGACAAGGAATGTGAAACGTTCGTCAACCAGATTCGCGTGGAAATCAAGGCGAAAGAGGGTACGACGTTTAGCGGCAAATTCGCGCTGAACTACGTGCGTTCTACCTTTGATACACGGCATATCAACAACAACTCGATTTTTATTTCCTCTCTTCGTCAGGACTATGACTACACAGGGGATATGGACTTCTTGAAGTCGAACATCACCAAAGCCCGCAAGGCGATGAATTTCTATATGGAAATGTACGACGAGGAAAGACATTTGAACGACCAAGCCTACCTTGTCGGTCACGATTCGGATAAAACTTCGTTTGATAAATACGAGCGCGTGGCGATGACTTTGGCAAACGGGTACTGGGATATTTCCTTTATGACCCGATTCGATTTCCAAACCAACGTCTATTTCTATAAAGCGCTCACCGACTTGGCGTATCTTGAAAATATCCTGTTGAAAAACGGCGTTTCCGTGGATAAAGCAGAGGCAACGATTAAGACGGCGGACAGAGCTTTCCATCACGGCACGCGTGCGTACACCTACACGGGCGCAGGGCTCAACGAGATAGCCAAAGACGTTTTGGCGGCGTTGCGTCAAACGACGAACGACCAAGACAAGACGGGCTTTTGGAGTGAGGAAACGGGGCGTTTTGTCGGCGGATATTGCGAGGCGGACGGAAAATGGTACGACTACGGCTATACGGTATGGAACATGGAAGCCATCTACTACGGCGTAGCCACGCAAGAGCAGGCGAAATCCATTATGGACTGGATTAGCGGCAAGCGCACGGTTGCCAAGGACGAATACGGTTCGCAAGGGGAAGATATTTATTTCTTTGACTTTGCGCCCCGCGTAAATACGTACAGCGACAAGAACCAAAACGATATTTCTATCTTTAACGGTTCGTACAATAATCCCTCGTGTATCTATGGCGAAACGCAGGTGCAAAACGGCGGCGCGATCATGTATACGTCTTTCTACGATTTGATGTCGCGTATCAATGCGTACGGCGCGGACGACGCGTTCCAGCGTTTGATCGGGATTAAAGACTGGTACATGGAAATTTACGAGTATTACGTTTCCAGTAATAATTACAACAAGAATCCCGACCGCTTCTATTGGGACTACTATGAAAAGGAACAATGGGACGCAAACGGGGACGGCAAGGGCGACTATTTCGCATTGCAAAACGGCATCAAGGGTACGGCAGAACGCGATATCGGCCCGAACGGCGTTATGGGCATCGACGGCGAATTCTTAGAATCGTTTTTGATGGTATCGGCGATCCCGTACGGGTTCTTCGGTATCGATACGGAAAACGGCGATATCTTAAAGATAGAGCCGAATTTGCCTAATAGCTTGTCCTATTGGGGAATGGAAAACCTCGCGTACAATAAAGTGAAGTACGATTTGACGATTTTTGAAAACTCCGTTCGCATCGATTCGGTTCGCGGCAACGCGGCGGGGATTACGGTGCAGGTGACGCTTGCAACGAAGAGTGCGAATCCCACCGTGCTGGTGAACGGCAGACAGGTTTCGAGGTATACCGTTCAAAACGGCAAAGTGACAGTCAGCGTACCGCTTGCGTCGGTGACGGTTGAAGTGAAATAAAATACGTTTAATAAAGGAGAAAAAGATGAAAAAAATTAGCTGCGTAGCAATGAGTGCGTTGATGGCAGGCTCGGTATTGGCAGTTTCGGCTTGCGGCGGCGACGGTGTTGCGGATAATAAAGTCATGGACCATTACGAAATTTCGATTGCTTGTCAATCGGAAGAGTCCGAACAGGAAGTACTCAGCACGTTGATTGCGGCATACGAAAAAGACCATCCCGACGTGAAAATTACGTTGGAATCCTTTACGGGCAAGGATTTTGAAAATTTCATGAACCAGGTATCGCAGGATGAAACAAGCTCGCCTAACATCATTTGGACATCCGACGCTTATCACGCAAGATGGGAACAGTACTTTACCGACCTTCGTCCTTTCTATGAAAGAGACGCGGAAACGGATTACAGCTTGTACTATGCTTCGATGTTGGATACGGCTTCTATCAACGGTGTATTCAAACCTACCAAGAACTATAAAGGTTCGTTTAGAAGCGACGATTTGGATACTTCGGACGGGTTAGAGAGTTATAAAAACCATTCGCAGTACGGTTTGTATTTCGCGCCCAGAGATTACAACAAGCCCGCGATTGTCTGCAATACGGCTTTGTTTGAAATGTTGGATAAACAGTACGAGGAGTATTATAAATTACAAGAAAACGTAACGGAAATGCCTGCCGATTACGTATCCACGACGGCGAGTATTGAAGATTTTGTTGCCGGTAATAACTGGGACGATTTAAACGATTTGTTCTCGTTTGCGAAATCGGCGGCGGAAAAAATTCAATACGTTCTCGATTACGCAGGTTCACTGGGGGCAAAGGGGCAAAAGGTTGTAAAACAATGGCAGTATAAAACCGTGCTCGATTTGAAGCTTAGTTGGGAACCCAGCTTCACGACCATTTTAAATGCAATGGGCGTTGAAAATATCATCAAGGCAGACGGCACGCTCGATTTGGAAAGCAACACGGAAGTTTTGGAACAGTTGCACGGTTGGATGTATGCAGAGGATAATTTGTATTATTCCGACGTGGACGATAACAACTTCAAAAACGGCGAAACGTTTATGCGTGTAGCGTCCAGACCTATCTTGCTTAGTTATAGAAACAACTTGGTGCAAATTCATGCGGATTATTATCAAAAATACGGCAAAGCGCCTTTGCAGGTGCTTCGTATCCCTACCGAATGGATTGCAGGCGGATGCTCTGGGTATGCAATCAATAGCGTATATGAAGGGAAAGGGATTACGGTAGACGGCGTATACAAATCGTATGCAGACCTTTGCTGGGATTTCTTGAAATTCATCATCACGAAAGAGGGACAAGAAATAGCAGGCGCCACGGGCAGCAATATTCCCGTTTTGAAATCCTTGCGCAACGCGGATAGCAACGGCGGCGAAACGCCGGCTTGGAGAAAGGTGGCAGGTTTTGATGGCATGGACCAAGACGCATGGCTCGCCGGTGAGGAATTGAAGCAGGTTTGGTTCAATGTTTATAAATCCAATTACAGAATTAAATTCAGAGAAACCGTCCAAACCTTCTTTATGTCCTTCCAAAGAAAGGATTATAACGGCGGTTCGTTGGCAGAGCTTATCAAAAAGACCAACGACGCGTATCTTGCGGCAAAACCTCAAGAAAATCTTCGCTAAACAAGGAGCGAAAGCAAAATCCTAACATGCAAGGAGAAAACGAATGAATAACGACATCGTTTCCTTACCAAAAGAAAAAAACAGCGGCCGGGTATCTCGTTTTTTAAAGAAAAACGTGCCGTGCTGGCTGTATATCATACCCGTTGTAGCAGGGATTATCTTCTTTACCATCCTGCCGATGATTACTTCGTTGGCGTATTCTTTCCGCGGTTATTACAACCCGGAATTCCGCGGCGACGACAAGGCAGGCGGGTTTAGCTTTGGCAATTTTTCATACTTCTTCACGCCGGGAACAGCCTATGGCATGAACACCTTTTTAACCTCGATTGCCACAACGTTCGGGTTTACCATTCTTAGCTTGGCGTTGCAGATCCTCGGTTCGTATACGGTGGCTCTCTTCCTCAATCAAAACACGAAAGGAATTAAAGCGTTCCGTATCATCTATTATTTGCCTAACCTGATTCCAGCCGTTGCCGGAACGATGCTTTGGGCGAATATGACCAGTACGCAGGGCGGATATTTGAATACGTTGCTTGAAATGGTAGGCTTGCCGCCTTATACGTGGTATGAATCGTCCGATTCGGTATTGCCGACGCTGTTGTTCGTCAATATCTTTTCTTGGGGCGGTACGGCGATTATGTGGCTTGCGCAAATGCAAAATATTCCGCCGGAAATGTACGAGTCCGCTGATTTGGACGGCGCAAATTATTTCCACAAAACGTTCAAAATCACCATTCCGATGTCTACCGCAATGATGTTCTACGTCATTGTAACGAGTATGATCGGCGGTATTCAGGCATTCACCAACGTAAAACCCCTTTACGATAAATTCCAAGAACCCAAACTCAACTTTATCGTTGTGTACATATACGATTTGGCGTTCGGAACGATTGAAAACGGTATGAGTAAAGCCTGCGCTTTGTCGTGGATACTCTTCGTGATTATCGCATTGATGACTTTGGTACTCTTCAAAACGAGTAAAAAGTGGGTTTACTACGGAGAGGAGGTGTGATATGGAAGAAACGAAACGTTCGCGCATACAAGTGGGCAAAATCGCTTTTACCTGCACAAAATACTTCTTCTTGGTGTTGGTATCCTTAGTATTCCTGTTCCCCATCTACGTGCTTTTGATTACTTCGGTGATGCCCAACGAGGACATCGCGTTAAAAGCACTGTGGCCTGCGTATATCAACGTTAATACCTATGCGCATTTTTTTAAAAATGGCGATTATTTAAGATATACGCTCAATACGTTATTCGTTTGCGTGATGAACGCCGGCGGCGTGTGTATTGCTTCGTCGTTGACGGCGTACGCATTGACAAAGCTTGACTTTTTCGGCAGAGATTTCATTTTCGGTATGATCATGGCGGTCGTACTTTTGCCCAGTACCGTGCTTTCTATACCGCTCACGATCATCTACAAGCAAATCGGTTGGTACGGTGAATTGTTCCCGTTGTGGGTGCCTATGTGGCTCGGCGGCGGTACGATGAACATTTTCCTCGTCCGTCAATTTATGCGCGGTATCCCTAATTCCTATTGCGAAGCGGCGAAGTTGGACGGGGCAAACAGTTTTCAGGTCTATATGAAAGTTGTTTTGCCGATGATTATGCCCATTTTGGTTTATCTTGCGGTAACGGGTTTCATCGGAACGTGGAACGATTTCCAAGGCCCTTTGACGTACGTCGGCTCGAAAGGGTTCAGCGCGAAAGATAAATGGACGCTTTCCCTTGCTTTGTATTTCGATTTCGTCAGTGCCAGCGGTAATACGATGCCCAACGTACAGGCGGCGGTAGGGGTGATTATGATGATTCCTTGCCTCATCCTGTTTGCGTTCTTCCAAAAAGCGATTATGGAAGGTATCTCTTCGGTGGGCGTAAAAGGTTAAACAATACAAATTAAGGAGGAAATGATGATGCGAAAGGGCAAAACTTTCGTTACAAAGCTTTTGAGTGCGGTGACGTTGGCTTGTTGCGCGTTTGGCGCATGGCTTGCGTTGCCTGCAATGGGCAAAAGCGAAATGGTAGCAAAAGCGGAAACGGTAGAAATCCAAGACACCTTAACGATCGAGTACTGGTCGAGCGCAAGCGGAGTAAACGATTCCTATTTCGTTATCAAAGCGCAAGGCGATTACACGATAGCAGACAGCGCGCTTTTGTGCTATTGGAACGACCACGCCGCGACTGCCGATTTAAACAACGGCTGCGATTTAATGGAATATATTTATATCGACGGCGAATCGACGCGTTCGATTGTTACGAAAAACGCAACGGATAGAACGTACGGTAAAGAGGGGGATACTTTCCCGTTTAGTATGAACGGCGTATATGCTCCCGTTGCCGTGGAAACGGCGGGCGCTGGTTCTTCGGGGCTGAACGTAAGAGTTTTATCCGATTACAAGGAGAATTTCTCCATTACGGTGAAAGAGGGTTTTACGTTAAAACTCGCGTCGGGGAATACGGTGGTATTGTCCAGCGATATTACGTATAAGTTCGAGGATAAAATCTTGACGAAAGTCTACGTTGCGCCCGAAGTGGATAAAGTGGACGCGACAAGCAAAATCGGCGTGGAAAACCGCTCGAACTGGGCGCCCGAACAAAACCCCGACCATTTGTACTTTGCGCTCACGTACACGGACGGTGATAACGGCTGGCTGAACGTTGCGGACGAGGAGCTGGTGGGGTACTGGAACGACCACCTCGAAAAAGCGGACGGTAACTACGGCGTTGACATCATGCAGTATCTCTATATCAACGATAAATCGACGAGAGAGATTGTCATGGCGAACAAGAACGGCGCGACCTCTTACGTAGGCGAAACTTTCCCGTTTAGCGTAGGCAGTTGGTATGCGCCCGTTACGGTGGAATCCACCGGGGGCAGCGGTTTGCTCTTAAAAATCATGAACGATTACGTCAATGACCTTGGCGGTACGTTTACGGTAACCATCAAGGCAGGCTTCACCATCAAAGAAGCCAAGGGTAACGTCATTACGGCAACCGAGGATATTGTTTATAACTATGACGGTTCGGGGCTTTCGAGAGTGCAAGAATACACGCTTTCGTTCGAGGGCTTGACCGATACTCTTACCGTAACGGGAGGCGAAAGAATCGGTTCTCTTCCCCAAATCCCTGCAAAAGATGGGTATCACGCAGTCGGTTGGACGATTGACGGCGTAGTGATTACTGAGGACACGATATATACGTATAGCGAAAGCAAGGCGGCTACGGCGCAGTATTCGAAGATTATCGAAAAAGTAGACGTAGCGGCGACGGTTGAAATCGAAAGCGGTTATTGCCAAGAAAATCAGTCGCAGTTCGCCATTAAATTAACCCCTGCAAGCACGCTTACCAGCGACGCTTGGTGGAATATCAAAGGGGAAACTTTGATTGCGGCAAACAACGGCTCGGATATTATGCAATATATCTGCATCAACGGCCAAGACCTTCGTACGCTGTCTAATAATAACAGAGAAAATAATACCTATCCGGTAGGCGATGCAACGGGTTGGCTGACGAATAGCGACCAATGCCGTCCTGCCTTTGTGGAAACGGTAACAGACGGTATTTTCGTAACGGTATTACACGCGTTCTCTACAAAGAATTATACGATTACGTTAAAAGCCGGTTTCGAGCTCTTCAACTCGGACGGTAAAATCGATACGCTGCACGAGGACGTGGTATTCCTTTACGAAGCAGGCGCTGTGACGAAAATTCAAGAATACACTCTTACGTTTGCTGGGTTGGCTGATGTCAAAACGGTTAAGACGGGCGAAAGGATAGGAAAACTCCCCCAAGTGCCTGCGTTAGAAGGTAAAAAGGCGCTTGGTTGGGCAATCGACGGCGTTATCATCAGCGAGGAGACCGTTTGGAATTATACCGCCGATAAGCAAGCGCAGCCTTTGTACGAAGAGGAATACACGCTCTCGTTTGAGGGACTGGAAACGACCAAGACGGTTAAGACGGGCGATGCAATCGGCGCGCTTCCTGCCGTTCCCGAGAAAGAGGGATATAGCGTGGTGGGTTGGACAATCGACGGCGCGGTGATTAATGCGGAAACGGTATTTCATTACAACGCCGATAAGACGGCGGTTGCAAGCTATGAGGCGATTGTTTATACGATTACCATTGTAAGAGCAAACGGCGCGGAAGAAAGCATTTCGTTTACGGTAGAAGACAGGGCGGAAAAGCTTGCGGGAATAACGTTGACGGCGGAGGATGCGAAATACACGTATGCTTGGTCGGAAGCTTTGCCGGAAACGCTGGAATTGAAAAATTACACGTTTACGGAAATTGCCACCGCAAAGCCTCGTCCTACGCAAATCATCAGTTATAGCTTGTCCGTTGGCGACGGATTTGCCATGAATATTTACGTCGGCGTTTTGGGCGACGTTGTACCCGTTATGCAGGTTACCATGGACGAACGCGTGGAATGGCTCGACGGCACGTTGGTGAATGAAGAAAGTAATAAATACGTTTACAGAGTAGAAAATATCACGGCGGCGCAGCTTGCAACGGAGTTCTCGTTGAGACTGGTAGAGAATGAAGACGAAATCGACAGCATGACGTACTCCGTAGAAGCATACTTGAATGCGCTTTCGAAGACGGAGATTGGCGATGAGTTAAAGACGTTGATTGCGGATATCGTGGCTTACGGGCAGGCTGCGGAAGCACTTGCCGGTATGAAAGACGGCATTCGCACGATTGACGGCTTGACGGGTACGGCGTATTCGGATTTGACGGATACGGATTATCAAAAATCCGCGTCCTTGCAGGTAGGCGTAGAGATTACGTCCGTATACCTTTCGACTGCAGATGGCAACCGTATAACGGTTCGTTTCACGGCAACGTCCAGCGAGGGGCTTGTCGTTAAAATCAACGGCAACGAGGTTGCGTTTGCCGAGGTGGAAACTGGCAGCGGTATTTATGAAGTGCAGGCGAAGCCTTTGCATCTTCTCGGTTGCAAGGATAGATATAAAATTACGCTTACCGTAGGGGATACGGTTGTGCAGACTTTGATTTACAGCGTGAAATCGTACGTCTATGAAAAGCAAAACAGCGCAATTGAAGCGGAAAAGAGTTATTTGAAAGCCTTGTATAATTGTTCCGTGTCATTGCAAAATTATGCCGAAGGAGTATAACCATGAAAAAGAAATTATGGGTTTTGATTGTATCTATGTTGGCGGCATGCTGCCTAATGGGGGCTTGCGGCGGAGGCGGAGAAAGCAGTTCTTCTTCGAAACCCGATTCCGTTCCCGGGTCGGCATGGGAAGACGAGTCTATCACCGACCAAGAGCATAGCGAAATTGAATTACCTGAGGTAGAAAGACCTTAAAAAAGCTGAAATAGAAGCCGTGTTTTATCTAACGCGGCTTCTAAAGACATATAAAACCTAATTGAAGAACGTTGCAAATAGGAGAATAGAGAATAGAATGAAAGTGATTGATTGGGTCAATATAAAGCAGGGGACGGACTCTTGCAGGAGATTTTCGCGTGGTAATACGTTACCGCTCGTTTGTCTGCCGAACGGGATGAATATGTTCGCACCGCAAACGGATAGTAGCAGAGGCCCGTGGTATTATCATCCGGCGGATAGGAGTTTTGAGGGCGTGCGCCTTACGCATCAGCCAAGCCCTTGGGCAAACGACTTTTCCTATCTTTGTTTTATGCCGCAGGCGGATGAGATCATCACCGATCCGGCGCTTAGATGGTCGGGATTTCGTCCTGAAAGGGCGGTGTTAAAACCGTACGTGATGGAATACGAGCTGTTAAGGCATAAGACGGTATTCAAACTATCGCCCACGGAAAGAGGCGCTATCATGTCGGTGGACGCGTCGAGAAATAACGGGAAACCGTTGTTTGCGGTGATTCCATTCAATTACCATACAAAAATCGAGATAGACAAGGATAACCGCACGGTGTACGGATATACCTGTTCTTATACGGAAGCACCGTATAAGGACGATTTTAAGATGTATTTCGTATTGCAATTCGATTGCGATATTCTTGACGTGACGACGCGCCGCGTTGGTGATAAAGCAGAGGCTATGGGCGTGTTTGTTGCAGAAAAGAAATACACGGCGCGCTTGGCGTCTTCTTTTATCAGTTTGGAACAGGCAAAATATAATTTACAAACGGAGCTTTTGGGAAAATCCTTTGAAGATATTTCTTTGCAAGCGGAAAAACAGTGGGAAGAGTTGTTGTCTCGTTTGCAGATTGAGGGCGAGGAAAAGACCAAACGCACCTTTTATTCTTGTTTGTACCGAGCCTTCGTGTTCCCCAACAAGTTTTATGAAATTGCCGAGGATGGAAAGGCGTACCACGTTGTTCCGCAAACAGGCGAAGTGAAAGAGGGAATATCCTTTACCAACAACGGGTTCTGGGATACTTATCGAACGGTATATCCGTTGTATTCCATCGTCCGCCCCGAATTTATTGACAAAATGACGGAAGGGTATTTAAATATCTATGACGATACGGGCATTTTGCCCAGATGGTTGACGCCGTCGGAAGTAAACTATATGCCGGGAACGTTGATTGAAGCGGTTTTTGCGGACGCCGCATGTAAAAATTTGCTGTCGGAAAAGAATACTTTGCGCGCCTTTCACGCCACATTAAAAAATTCCGACTGGGTTTCCGAGGGCTGGCGCGTGGGTAGGAAATGCACCAACGAATACAAAGCGTTGGGTTATATTCCGTACGATAAATGCAATGAAAGCGTATGCGAAACGTTGGATTGCGCTTACGGGGATTTCTGCATTTCTGTACTTGCGGAAAAATGCGGTGAAACTTCCGTTGCGGAAAGGTTTATAAAACGCAGCAAAAACTACGTGCATCTTTTTGATAAAGAAACGGGTTTTATGCGCGCAAAGCACTCTAACGGCAATTTTAGAAACGAGCCGTTCGATTGCTTTGGCTGGGGTAGGGATTACACGGAAGGCAGCGCTTGGCAAAACTCGTTTTCTGTTCCGCAGGATTACGTTGGTTTGGCGGCTTTGTACGGCGGCAAGGGCGAGTTTTTGCATAAGATTGACCAGTTGTTTGCAACGCCCCCGTACTATACCCCCGTCGGGTATCCGTTGGAAATCCATGAAATGACGGAAATGGCGGCGGTAGACTTCGGGCAATGCGCAATCTCCAACCAACCCTCTTTCCATATCCCGTTTTTATACGCAGAGTTTGGTGAAAAGGAAAAATCCCATCAAATTGTCAAGCGTATGGTTGACGAGTTGTTTTCCTATGAAGACGGCGGATTTCCAGGCGACGAGGACAACGGCACGATGGCGTGCTGGTACATATTTGCCGTGCTTGGCTGCTACCCCATGTGTCCCGGTAAGGCGGAATTTACTGTCAGCGGCCCTATGGTGGACAGTGCTATGCTTTGTTTAAACGGCGTAAAAATCGAGTTGACGCAAAAGCTGCAAGGAAAGGATAAAGTGGATTATTTCGAGTTAATGGGCGCGTGCAAATACGCAAAATAACCGCTTGTGTTTTTTCCTAAAAAAATAAAAATGGCGGGGGCAGGTACGCGTTGAAATGAAATTTGACGTAATGATTTGAAATAAAAAAACCGATAAGGCGGCGAATCATAATCGACGTATCGGCGACTTGTATAGAAAAAGCGCGAAAATGGTTATGCGATTCGCTTGCTTGCCGTAGAGGAATGATGCTATAATATGGTAAAGTATTCATTTTCATAGGAGAAGTTATGATAGTTGATCCGCATTCCTGTCACGATTTGTTGGTGCAAAAAACAAACCCGAAACTGTCCTTTGATAAAAGGTGCGATTACGCGACGTGGAAAAAGCAAATAGAGGACAAATTTTTCGAGCTTGTCGGTATCGAAAAAATCAAGGGAAACGCATGTCCTTTGCATTTTGAAGTCGAGCACGAGGAGCAAAAAGACGGGTATAAACAAATTCGTTTTACCATCGAAAGTGAAATCGGCTGCATAGTACCCGTGTATGCGTTAATCCCCGATGCAGGCAAGGAAAAATACCCCGTTGCAATCGTTTTACAGGGACACGACGGCGGTTTTCATAATTCTATCGGGCAGCCGAAAACCGAGGCGGAAAAAGAGTACGCGCTTGGCCGAGGAAACTTCGCGGTGCAAGCCGTGCGGAGGGGCTACGTTGCAATCGCCATCGAACAGCGTTCTTTTGGGGAACGCAGCCCTACGAAAAATGCACGCGACCAAGGACAGATGTGTTCGTACGAGGCGTTTGCGGCGCTTGCGCTTGGCAGGACGATTGCAGGGGAAAGAATGTGGGACGTTTCGAAAGTCATCGACGCGCTGTCCAACTTCCCCCATTGTGATTTGGATAAAATTTTTATTACGGGGCAATCGGGCGGCGGTACTGCGTCCTTTTATGCCGCGTGCTTTGATAAGCGGATTAAACTGTCTGCGCCCAGCTGTGCTTTTTGTTCGTATAAGACTTCGATTTTGGATATTTTCCACTGTGCGTGCAATTATATTCCGCATATGTTGGAATGGTTCGAAATGGGGGATTTGGCCGCGCTGATTGCGCCGAGGAAACTCTTGGCGGTGGCAGGAAAAGAGGATAAAATTTTCCCCATTACGGGCGTTAGAGACGCTTTTGCGACGGCAACGGCAATCTTTGAAAAGGAAAACTGCGCCCAAAATTGTAGATTGGTGGAGACGGAAAAAGCACATTTTTGGTGCGTAGATATCGTGTGGAACGAGATAGAAAAGATGCTTTCCATCTAAGGATTTTCATCGGTTTTATTTAGATGATTTAATGGTGAAAATAAAAAAAATCAACACCCTTTCGGCGTGCCCCGAGGGGTGTTTTTTTACTCAAAATAATTGCAAAAAATTACATCATTGATAGTAAAAATGAATAATTATACATTTAATCAAGGCGTACATTTTTGATTTTATTTTTATTATTTTAATAATAAATGGAAAGAAATCCTTTGGTGGGAAAACTTGACAAACGGGAAGAAATGTAGTATAATAAATACGTTAGGGCGATTTTTGGAGAAAAAAAGTAAAAAATCAATAGAGAAAAATAAAAAAAACGGATTGATATTTATCAAAATTTTTGCTACAATTAGCATAATGTCCATAACAAATCGATAGGAGGTGAGTGCGCATTGCTTCATTATAAAGCGGAAGAAGAATTTCAAAGCGACGCTATGGTTGCAATCAAGAAGATTTGCGACTATCGAAATGAGGAAATCCACGATCACGATTTCGTCGAAATTGTGTACATTATGGAGGGTGCCGCCCAGCATTGTATCAACGGCGAGGAGTTTGACGTAAAGGCGGGGGATTTGCTTTTTATCAATTACGGTTGTACGCATGCATTTTATCTTAAAGATAAAATGGTTGCCTATAATTTGATGATTCGCGTCGATTATTTCACGCAAAATATGATAAAAAACGATAACTTATTTTACGTACTTGCCTTGACTTCTTTTGAAAAGCTTCAGCGTGAGTTAAACGACAAAGGTCCGCTGGTAAATTTCAATTACAGCGAACGCAACGACATGTTCAATCTGTTTAGGAATATCGAGGAAGAACTTGTAAAGGACGAGATTGGGAAGAGCCTTATTTTGGATTCGTACATTAACGTAATTTTATGCAAAGTTTTCCGTAAAATTTTCGTAAAAGACAGCGATAAAGATTTGCTTATTCCCCAAGACATTCTCGATTATATTACCGAACATTTCAACGAGAAAATATCGCTTAGCGACCTGTCGCAAAGATGTTTTTATAATCCTGCATATTTTAGTCGTTTATTCAAAAAAACTTTTAATATGAGTTTTACCGACTATATCATGAATTTGCGCTTAAAGCGTTGTTGCGAACTGTTGAAAAACAGCGATTACACCATTGATACAATTATTTTGGAATGCGGTTTTTCCGATAGAAACACCTTCTACGAACGTTTCAAAAACAAGTACGGCTGCACGCCGAGCGAGTACCGTAACACGTAAAGCAAGTATAAACAAGTATAAAAACGATACAAGAATTCTTGCAATAAAAATTATACAAAAAACACGTTGAAAAACGCATTTAAATGCAAAAAATAGGAAAGTCACCCCCCAAAGGCGGAAAAATTAACCCCCTTTGGGGGTTCTTATGTAAAAATCCCATACGGGCAGGTAAAAAATGCATATTGCGTAAAAATGCGGATTGTGCTATAATAAAATTGGAAAATGATAAACTTGGAGGATATTATGCGACAAATTTCTAAAAAAATCTTATCTTGCGTGATGGCGTCTGCGACGTTGCTTTCGTTGGCAGGTTGCGGCGGTTCGTCTACGGGGAACGGAGGCGACAACAGCAATAAAGCAAAACTTTGCATTTACAGCTTTACGAGCGGTTTCGGTTCGGAATGGCTCACTTCGCTTATCACGGATTATGAAGAATTGAAGAAAGACGAAGTTATCGGGGACAAGGTAGGTATCGATATAGTGCCTACGCCTGAAAAATCGGACGTGCCCGGCGCGCAAATGGCAGGACGCCAGGAAGTTGTTTATTTCTTGGAACAGCAAGACTATTACGAACTGTTGGCAGGCAATTACATAGCAGATATCACGGAGGCAATTACTTCGGCTAACCCGTATGATGGGAAAACGCTCGAAAGCAAAATGTTCGACGACCAGAAATCCTACCTCGGCCGTGAAAAGGACGGAGAAGTGCATTATTATGCATATCCCCACTATTACACGAGTTTCGGTATCGCGTACGACGTAGACCTTTTCAACAGCAAAGGTTATTATTTTGCGGACGGTTATGATAAGAACGGTGCGTTGGAAGATATGTTCGTTGGCAAGGAAGGCTGGACGAAGACGGCTGGCCCCGATGGGGAAAAGGGCAACGAGGACGACGGTTTGCCTACGACGTACGAAGAATTTTTCTTGCTCTGCGATTACATCGCGAACGTCGGCAACGACAATCCTTTGATTTGGTCCGGTCAGCACAGAGACGCTTACTTGACTCACTTCATCAACGCGCTTGCAACCGATTACAACGGTTACGAGCAAACGCGTTTGAACTTTACTTTCGACGGCGAGGCTACCAACCTTGGTACGGTTGTCGGCGGTAAGTTTATCCAAGACGAAACCGCGACAAAGATCGACGGCTTGAACGGCGCGGAGCTTGCTCGTCAGGCAGGTAAATATTATGCAATGGATTTCTATAACACGCTGTTTAACAAATCCTATATCCAAAAACTTTTCAATGATAAGGAAACGCTGTATAGCTCCACTTTCTCGCACTTGAACGCACAGGAAAAGTTCTTGAAAGGTTCGGGCAACGGCGTAAAGAACGCGATGCTGTTGGACGGTAGCTGGTGGCTGACCGAAGCGACGAGCACTTTCAATGCAATGGGGAATATAAACGCGGCATACTCCAAGCAGAACAGAAAAATTGGTTGGATGCCTCTTCCCAAGCAGAACGCGGATATGGTAGGGGAACAAGCAACGTCCTACGATATCATGTACCCCTTGCTCATGATGAAGAATGGCCTGAATAAGGACAGCTGGGAATATAAGTACGCACTGGATTTCATTCAGTTCGCAAACAGCGACGTACAGCTTGCGAAGTTCACGCAAATCACCGGTTGCACCAAAGCTTTAAAGTACGATTTGACGAACGAACAGTATAACGCGTTGCCTTACTTTGGTAAAGCCTATTACGACGCGTTCAAAAATTCGAACATCGTATTCCCTTATGATAACAATCTTTTGTTTGCAAACAACCAAGGCACGTTTAAAGAAATCGACAATACCGGCGCAGGCAGCCCCTTGTATAAATCGACGGCATATGCAACGTATTTTACCAAGGGTTTGGAAAACGGTGTGAGCTTGGAAAAATATTTCAGCGGTATGTACGATTACTTTAAGGAACTCACCATTTGGAAAAAAGCGAAATAAGGATTTTTTATGACGAACGAAACCATCGCAAAAACGAATAAAAAGAAAAACAATAAGATGCAACGTGGAAGCAATATCTTCTACGCTGCACTTATGCTTTTTCCCGTTATTCAGTTTTTTGTGTTTTACATAGCCGTCAATTTCAAATCTTTCGGCTATGCATTTATGGAACAGGAAAAACTTGCCGACGGTCAAATTGTCTGGCACGCAACGTTTAGCAATATTACGGAATGGTTTAGCAACTCTTCAAAGTTCAAGGATTTGCTTTCTACGACGAAAATGTCCTTGATTTATTACGTGGGGGTACTGGTTGTCAGCATTCCTTTGGCGTTGTTGTTTTCCTATTACATTTTCAAAAAATTACCCGGTTCTAAGTTGTTTAGAATTTTCTTGTTTATTCCCTCGATTATCCCTGCGGCTGCGTTTGTTTTGACGTATAAAATTATGCTCAACGACGTAACGCCCGTCATTTTTGAGACGAATTCTTGGAAGTTCGATAACAATCAATTTTGGTGGATACTCTTCTACAATCTGTACGTCAGTTTCGGTACTTCCGTACTGATGTACGCAAATAAGATGTTCGATATCTCCCCCGAAGTGATAGAAGCGGGCAAGCTTGACGGCGCGCTGGGGATTAAAGAATTTTGGTATATCGTATTGCCGTTGACCTATTCGACGCTTTCGGTGTTCCTCGTTACGGGTATCGCGACCATCTTCACCAACCAGTATAACCTGTTCTTGTTCTATGCCGACCCCGAATGGCGTTCGCTTGGTTTTTATATGTACCAGCTCGCCGGGGATACGATAAGAAGTGAAGACAAAGTCCCCGAAGTGGCGGCGCTTGGCTTAATTTTGACGCTCGTTGCAATTCCCTTGACCTTCCTCGTCAAGTATTGCTTGGAAAAATTCGGTCCGAGTGAAGAGTAAGGGGGGCGAGCTATGAAAAACGTGAAATTATCATCAACGAAAACGAGATTTTCTCCCTTAACGATTGGTTTGTGCGTTGTCTTGATAGCATACGTAGCGCTGATGCTTATCATGCTTGCGTGGGTTATCATCACGGCGTCCAAGATGTACGAAGGGGATTATTCCTCGTCCATTCCCGATTTGTATCCCGATAACATTATCGGCTTTCCCAAAAAGTTTCAATTATTCAAAAACATCTCGTTAATCAACAAGGGCTTTGCGGACGGAACGCTTTTGGGCATGGCTTGGAACACGATACTCTACGCGGTGGGGTGTTCGCTTTCCAAAGTTATCGTTACCTGCGTGGTGGCGTACCTTTGTGCGAGATATGATAACTGGTTCTCGAAAATCGTATATAACGTCGTTATCATTACGATGATCGTACCGATCGTAGGCAGCCAGGCGGCGGAAATTCAAATGGCGAAAGACTTACAGCTGTATAACCGAATTTGGGGTATGTGGCTGATGCGTTCCAACTTCTTGGGAATGTATTTCTTGGTATTCTATTCGGTATTCAAGTCTATGCCCGCAGGGTATTACGAAGCGGCGAAGATAGACGGTGCAAACGACTGGCAAGTTATGTGCAATATCGCGTTGCCTCTCGTTAAATTCACTTTCTTCTCCATCTTCTTGATTATTTTTATCGAATACTGGAACGATTACCTCATTCCTAACTTATATCTTCCCGACTATAAAACGATGTCCCTCGCTTTGTATCAGCAATCGCAGGGTCAGGAATTGAAAGGGGAGATGACCTACTTGCAACAAGTCCCTTATATCATGGCGACGGTATTGTTGGTTACCATACCCGTCATCGTCCTCTTCTCCGTGTTCAGCAAACGGTTGATGGGCAATTTGTCCGTGGGCGGATTAAAGGGTTAACGGCGCGATAAGGAGAAAATAATGAACAAACCAAAAACAAAGACAAAAACTTCACGCGTTCTTGTTTTGGCGGCGGTGTGCAGTCTTTGCTTCGTGGGCGGTACGGTAGGGATTCATCAGAGTTTGCGCCGTGCCAACGCACAAGTAAACGTTGACGTGGCAAGTGAAATTCAAACGGAATACGCGTTCGGCGACGAGTTCGTTTTGCCCGAATGTTCGTTTGAAAAGGGCGGAAAAACGGTAACGGCTACGGCGTCCTTGGAATACCCCGACGGCACGCAGACCAAAGAGGGCAAAGTGACCCTCAATCAAAGCGGTAATTACGTGTTAAAATACATCGCGTCCCTCGACGGGAAAACGTACACGAAAGAGTACGATTTCTTCGTCGTTGGCAAGTTGGTATCTCACAAGAGCAGCAAAACGACGGTGGAATACGGCTTATGCGACGATTTCGGCGCAAGCACCACGGGTTTGATGGTACAAATCGCCAACGGCGACGCGCTCACGTTCGACCACGTGTTCGATATGACGCAAGTGACGACGTCGACCAAGCTTTTGGAAGGGTTCGTCATACCCACAACGCAAGGCAAAGCGGACTTTTCCAAGATGATTTTTACCTTTACCGACGTGGAAGACCCGTCTATCTCTTTGACGTATAATGGCAATTTCCACAACGACAGCAACGCTTACGGCTTGACGTTCTTCACGGCGGCGGGCAACGGTCAAATTCAAACGGGTTTGGAATACGTTGGCAAGCTGCACGTGGGTTCGACGCTGGGGTGTCTTGTTCCGCACAGTTTCGTGGCGATGGACACCGGTCTGTACTGGGGCGCGCAAGCTCCGCAAAAGACAACGCCCGATTCCAAAACGTTTTGTATCAGCTATGATTATAAAACCAACCAAGCTTGGGCAAGCGGTAAAATCATTTCCGATTTAGACGACAGCAGTTATTACGACAAACTGTGGTTTGGCTTCCCCAGTGGAAAAGCGAAATTGACCATCAGCGCAGCGAACTATAACGAAGCGACGGCAAATATCTGTTTCACCAGTATTTTAGGGGTAGATTTGTCTGCGAAAAATTACGTAGATGAGGACGCGCCCGTGCTCACCGTGGATAACGAGTATGAAAGCATGCCGAATGCAGTGGTGGGCGGCAGTTATCCGATTCCGAGCGCAACGGCGTTTGACCAAGTCAACGGCAAGTGCGACGTGAACGTATCCGTTTGGTATGGTTACGGCACGGACAGCCAAAAGATGGTGAATATAACGGACGGTAAATTCCAGGTGGACTCCGTCGGCACGTACGCAATCGTTTACGAAGCGACGGATTACAGCGGCAACGTAAGCCGCAACGTTTTGTGGGTAAAAGCGTATTTAAGCAGTTATCTTGAAAAGCTTACAGTCCATATCGAAGACGCCTATGAAACGGACGTAAAAGTCGGGGAATGGCGGACTCTTCCGCAGGTGACGGTGAGCGGCGGCAGCGGTGACAATACCATAACCTATGCCTTAACGCAAGGCAAAAAGACCTGCGAAATCGTAGACGGCGCGTTCCGTTTGGAAGAAGCAGGGGAGTGGATTTTAACCTGTACGGCGGTCGATTACGTCGGCAATATCGCGGTGGACGTGTGCGTATTGAACGGTTTTGTCAGCGACGAACCGATTTTGGACGCGCAACCGAAATTCCCTGCGGCATATATTTCCGGTTCTTCGTATAGATTGCCTTTGCTGTATGCATACGATTATTCATCGGGTTCGAAAGTGGAAAAACTTTGCTCGGTAACGGCGGAATTTAGCGGAAAGACGCAGGAATACAAAGCCGGCGAAAGCTTTACGCCCATCGCGGCAAACGACGGCGATAAGGTAAAACTGACGTACAGCTGCGACGGCGTTACGCTTGCGGAAAAAGAAATTCCCGTGCTCATCGTATTCAGCAGGGAAAAAATTCCCGGAAATTCGGACAGATACCGCGAAGTCATCAGCGTGGAAAAATATTTCACGACGGAAGCGGACGTATCCTTTACGAATAATTATTCGTTGGCGGACGTGAAAGGGTTGCTTATCACGGCAAACCAAGCGACGGAAAGCGCAAAAATCGGGTTTGTAAATCAACAGATGGCAAACGCGTTCTCCTTGGATTTCTTGACCGTACCCAATCAGTCGAAGTTCTCGCAGCTCAACGTTATCATGACGGACGCGGAAGACGAGAACGTTTCGGTGAAGATAAGCCTTGTCAAAAACGAAGGCGAAACGTTGGTTTTGGCTGGCGATACGGCGCTTTCGGCGGCGTTTGATTTGGACGGCGCAAACAGTACGTCGTATAAAATCGGGTATGCGGACGGCAAGCTCGTTGTCAATACGGCTTCGTTCGCGATTAGCAAAACGGCTGACGGCAAAGATTTTGTCGGGTTCCCTTCGGGAAAAATCCTGTTCGAAATCGAACTGTGCGGCGTAGAAGCGGAAGCGGCAATTTTCTTACATAAGATTTGCAATATCAACGTCAATAACAAGCAGGACAACACCGAACCGTTCGTTTCCTTGACGGGGAATGCGGTAACCAACGCGTTTAAAGATACCGTGTATACGATTGAAGGCGTGGTGGCTTGCGACTTCCTTTGCCCGAACGTCGAAACGTCTTTAACGGTATTGAATCCCGACGGTACGGTGGCGAAAACGGTGGACGGTATACCCTTGGAAGGGGTGGACGCTTGTGTGGATTACGACGTTTTGCTGTCGGAATACGGTGAATATTACGTTTGCGTTACCGCCCAGGAATCTTCCTCGTGGAAATATTCCAACCCTACCATGTATGAATATTTGATTACGGTAGTGGACGGGGAAAAACCGACGATAACCTTTAAAAATAATTTCAAAACCCAATTAAAAGTAGGGGATAGCTTGGTGATTCCCGAATACGTCGTTTCCGATAACTACACGAAAGCGGAAAATATCACGGTAATGACGATGATTACCAACCCGAAAGGCTTGCCCGTTTATCTCTACGGCGAAGAAAACGCAATCCGCTGCGAATACGCAGGCACGTACAACGTGAAGATATACGTATGCGACGAGATGGGAAACTTAACGATTTATGAAATCGACGTGACGGTGAAATAAGGAGGGCAAGAGCATGAAAACGACAAAACGAATAACCTTGGCTCTTCTTTGCACCACGTTCGCGTTTGCGTCGTTCGCCTGCGGCGGCAACAACGCTTCGGTGACGGAAAAAGGGGATAACGTTATCCACACCGTCCAAGGCACTTTGCACAAAGTCAACGTCACGGAGAGCAACGTTCCGTTCGTTGTCAACGGCAAAACGCAGTATAAAGTTTACGCGGATTTGTCCAACGAGCAATTAAAGGGCGCTATTTTGAAATCGGCAAGCTTCGTGTGCGAGCAAGTGTTTAACGCCACGGGTGCGGAAATGGAAATTGTGACCGACCCTGCGGAGATTGATGAAAACAGCTACGCCATCGTGTACGGGTATAGAGGACTGTTCCAGGAAATGGGCTTGACAATGCCGCAGGACGACATCGCGGCGAGCGGATATCACATCAAAACGAAAGGCAACGTGGTATTCATTGAGGCGAACGGCAGCGACGGGTATCGCATGGGCGGTTTGGCGTTCCTGCGCGAAGCGCTTGGCTACGATATGATAACGGAAGATTGTATCGTGTATGCAAGGGACGCAAAAACGATGCCGTCGATGGATATTGTAGAAAGACCGGATTTCGATTACAGACAGATTCAAAACTATACGACCAGTATCGAAGTTTACGGCACGGGGATGCATTCGCACAGCGATATTTGGATTCCCATCAACGGTTGGGATATGCATAATACTTTGTATTATTTGCCCGTAGAAAAATACGCGGCGGAGCATCCTGACTGGTACCGTGCGGACAGAGAACAAGTCTGTCACACGGCGCACGGCAATAAAGAAGAATACGAGGCGATGCAGCAAGCGGTATTTGAAGTCATCAAGACGCGTATGCAGGAATGTCCTACCTTGGAAAACATTTCCTTCTCGGCAATGGACGGTACGGGGCAAGATTCCTGCCTTTGCGAAACGTGTTCGGAATACAAAGACCTCTATGGTACGCCTGCGGCAACTTGTATCTATTTCATGAACGACTTGAATGAGCTCGTGCAAACGTACATAGCGGAAAACGAACCGGACCGCGTTATGAACCTCACGTTCTTTGCTTATCACGACGCCGAACCTGCGCCTGTGGAAAGAGAGAAACGCACGGACGAACAGGGCAACGTGATTTGGGGCGACCCGATTATGAACGAGGACGGCGCTTATCAGCCGTTAAAGCGTTACGCAAGGGACGAGGAAGGGCGTTTCATCAAAGATGAAAACGGCGACTACGTGTATGAAACGGACGAGGCGGGAAACCCCGTTTACCTTACGTGCGACGATCACGTATATCCTTGGCTCGCGCCTATCTATTCCAAATTTACTTCGTCGTTTTATAGCGAAATCAACAAGAGCTATGCGGAAAACGTATCCTTGTGGTACACGGTGAGCGACAACGTTTACGTTTGGATATACGGAACGAATTTCCAATACTATTTATTCCCGTACAACACGTGGAGCGTTGTTCCCGAAACCTATCGTTACATGCGCGAAAGCGGTGTAAAATATATTTGGACGCAGGCGCAAGAACGCAATCAATCGACAGCGTTTACGGATTTGAAGGACTATATCGACGCGAAATTCCAGTTCAACGTCAATGCGGATTACAATGAAGTGATTGATAATTATTTCGATAATTATTTCAAAGACGCGTCGCCGTACATGCGGAGTTTGTTCGATCTCATACAAGCGCGCAGCTCGTATTTAGAACAGACAGTCCCCACGATTACGGGCGGTATTTACGATGATATCGGGTTACCGGAAAAAATATCGGAATATTGGCCGAGACTCTTGGTAGAGGAAATGCTCGATATTCTCGACAAAGCGTACGCGGCGGTAGAAAAATACAAAGCTACCGACCCGACGGAGTATGAAAATCTTATCAAGCGGATGAAAAAGGAAAGTATTTTCCCTCGTTACGTGCTTTGCGTACATTATGGGGACTACTATTCTAATATTCGTGAACTTAGAGAAGAATTCCGTGACGACTGGAATGAGCTTGGCTTCTCGATCTACAAGGAAACGAATGGGGATATGCAAGCAGTCTTCAACGGCTGGGGCTTGTAATTTTCCAAAATTTCGAAGAATTAATTTAGACTTGGATATATAGATAAGGAGACAAGTATGAAAGATTATCAAAATTTGATCTTGGAAATACACTACTTTGAATCGAACGATATTGTCACAGCATCGAATCCTAACGACAACAACTTTGATGATATCGATTGGGAAAATTAATGGAGGGGAATAAGATGAGAAAGAGTGTTATCAAAAATATTTTATTATCGATATGCTTTGCCGTATTTATGTTCGCTTCTATGTTAGGCGTAGCGTTTTCGGGTATGTTACCGCAAAAGAAAGCCAGTGCAGAAAGCAACGGGCTGCCGGAAGGCGTATTCGAAATGGACGACGGCGCTTCGCTTAAATTAGGCACAGTCGGCGGTTTGCGCTTTGTCGTTCGTATGGACGAAGCGATTGCAACTTTTGTTAAAGAGACCGAGGGGGCGGAATTAGGCTTTGTCATTGCGCCTAAAGATTTGATTCTTGCGGCAAACGGCGATTATCTCAATATGGAGAAGAAAATCGGCGGCTTAGTAGATAAAGCCAAGATATATCAAGACGACAATTATTGGTTTGCAAACGGCTGTATTGCTAACATTAAGGCGGCAAACCTTACCCGCTCGTTCACGGCGATTGCGTATATTCAATATAACGGCGAAGTTCGTTATACCGAATACAACGATTTGGCAAGAAATAATTTATACGATACGGTAAATGCGGCGGTATTGTCTGGCCTTTACACCGAAGAACTTTTTGGTGAATACAAAGCAGGCGGCTATGTGCAAGCAGGTGAAAACGAAGGCTGGTACGGTTCCGAACAATACCCTATCGTCGTAGAAGATGGCGCAGAATACACCGCATTGGTTGAAACGGTCAATAAGTCTAACGTTGACTTTTCCGACTATTACGTTGCAGTTAGAAACGAAGCAACGTCCGAAAAAGTCTTTGCAAACACGGAAACAGCACCTACGATTAGATCTGGGGAATTGGTCGAGGTCAACAAGCTGATTGTGGGGCTTCCCGATTCGGTGACGATGCCCGATGCAATCGGTATGATTGGCAGAATCAGAGAAGTGGAAAAGAAATATAATGCGCTCAGCGCTGAAAACAAAGCGAGCGTGGAAAACTATGCAAAAGTAGAAGCTTTGCTTACGGCAATCGAGGGCTACGACCGCGTATACCAAAACGGCGAGTCGGACGGCACGGTAATTCCTTCGTACGTTCCCAACTACACTTCTACCATAGGCGGTAGCGCAACGACGAGAGAAGATGATGTTTACGGCAACGTATTGACGGTAAAATCGGATGCAAACGGCAAAGCGGCGCTTCACTTTGAAAACTTTCCTTCCGTGGAAGCGTATACGCACGTCTATTTCTACGTGAAGACAAGTGTTGGGTGTGATATTTACTTTTCCGATGGTATCACCAACGATGGTTGGGGTGAAAATTGGAAGAATACTTTGAGCGTAAGCGGTCTTTGGTGTAATGCGGATATTTGGAGACTTATAGAGGTTGACGTTTCCAGCGGTTACATAGGTACGAATTTTGCGTTTGGATTTAGAACGGAAACGACTGGTTTTACCTTTGAAATTTCCGACTTCTACGGATATACCGATGCTGCGCCAGAAGAAACGAGCCTTATGTTTGGTACGCAAGTGGACAGTGGCGAAACCAACGAATACGGCAAGATTTATAATATTTCCCGCGAGCAATGGTATATCGACAATAATAATGTGAATACAATCGGTACGTTGCAGGCGAATAAGCTTGCCAACGCACTGCCCAGTGGTTATGAAACTTTCTATTTCTGGATGTACAACGGTACGGATACGGAATATAATTTCCATTTGGCGGGTGACGTAAGCGGTACGTGGACGGATTCTGCGGATTCTGTTGCCTTGAAAGTAGGCGAATGGACAAAAGTTACGATTTCGGCAGAAGATATTGCGCTGAATAAGAACGGTCAATGGTACGTATATATCCTTGGTGGAGATGGTGCTGGTGCAGCAAAGGACGGCTGGAAGATTTCGACGATTTATGCAGGTCCTTACGAAGAATACAGCTACACGGATCATGCGGACGTGAAAGAGGCGATCGCGCTCATTGACGCAATTCCTGCAACCGTAACGCTTGCGGACAAAGCGGCGGTAGAGGCGGCGCGTGCGGCGTATGACGCATTGACGGCAACGCAGCAAAGCCTGGTTACCAACCTTTCCACGCTGACGGCGGCAGAAAATACGATTGCAGCGATAGAAGAGGCGAGCGAAGTGGTTGCGCTTATCAATGCGATTGATCCCGTGGCCGTTGATGAAGACTTGGTAGTAGAAGCACGCGAAAAATATGATGCTTTATCGGACGAAGCAAAGAGTTTGGTTACCAACCTTTCTACGTTAGAAAAATACGAGGCGGAGATTCAGGCAGAAAAAGATTTACAAGCAGCGGTAGAAAATGTGGATACGTTGATTGCAAACTTGCCTGATACCGTAGTAATGCCCGATCACCTTGTCTTTGTTACCAGAATTGAAAAGGCAAAAGACGCATACAATGCGCTTACCAGCGAGGGTAAGGGCATGGTTGAAAACTATGAAAAATTGAAAACGTTGGTTGTGGCAATTAAGGGCTATGAAACCGTTCACGCGCAGTCGATTGAAGGGGTAGACGTTGTGCCTTCGCACGTTCCTAATTATACCTCTACCATCGGCGGTACGGCAGCTCTTGGTTACGACAGTTATTACGGCGATTATTTGAAAGTAACACCCAACGCCGGCGGTAAGGTAGCAATCCAGTTTAAAAACTTTCCGGACGTTAGCGGCTATTTGAAGATTTATTTCAATATCCGCGTAGTGGGTGCTTCTTGTGATATTTACCTTTCCGACGGTATCGGTTACAATGAGGACGGTAGTATTCACGGTTGGGGGGACGGTTGGCATAACTCTTGGTCTATGAGCGGTTTTTGGGCGAACAACGGTAATTGGATTCAGAAAGAAGTAGATCCTTCTACGGGTATTTTCTCTTCCAACTGGGCGTTGGGGCTTAGAACGAATACTACGGACGTTTCCTTTGAAATTACGAACATTATCGGTGTAAAACCTAACTTGGGCGAAGAAGCGAATACCTCGTTTGGTAATATTGCGGATAGCGGCACGAAGAATGCATACGGCACCGTTTATAACTTCACGCAAGGCTGGGCGAGCGAGACCGACTTGGGCGCATTCAACCCTGGTATTTTAAGCAGTGCGTTGAAGTCGAGCCATGATAATTTGCGTTTTTATATCTATAACCCTAACGAAAGCGACGTTACGTTCTATGCAATGGAAAATGAAACGTGGACGCACTTAACCGAAGCGACCTTGACCGCAAAAGCATGGACGGAAATTGTACTTACCCCTGAAATTATCGCTTCAAATAATACATACCTCACGTATATGTGCGTAACGAGCGGCGCAGGAACGGCAGGTTGGCAGATTTCGCCTATCTATTCCTTCTCGTCGCAAGAAGAACTCTTAAATGCGGCAGTTCTTCAGGTGCAAGCTGCAATCGACGCTCTGGACGTTGGTAGTATTGACGCAGACAAGTTACAAGCAGCGCGTGTGGCTTACGAAGAACTTTCCGAAGCAGAAAAAGAATTGATTATCATCGATAATTTGATTGCTTGCGAAGAGGCTTATGACGGTATCACACAAGACCTCGTCAACTATGACGAAAATGTAACGTATTATAAGTTGTATATCGACCAAACGGGCGATACAGCAATGAATAATGCAATCAAGAAAGCAGCAAGTTTCATTCAAGAATATCTTGCACTTTCCACGGGCGTATCGTTCGAAATCGTAGACGATAAACCCACGACGATGACCAAATACAGCTATGCGATTGTCCTTGGCTATAACGATTTGTATGAGAGTGTATGCTTAGGTACGCCTCTTACGGAAAATAATAGCGGATACGTTATCAAAGGTACGGGCGAAAGAGCCGTATTCATTCAAGCAAGCAGACCTGACGGCTATCATATGGCGGCATTGGCATTCTTGCGCGAAGTCATGGGCTATGAAATGTTCGCAGAAGATTGTGTCGTTTACGAAGATGCAATCGACGATATTTCCGTTCTTGATATTAAGGAAACGCCTACCTTTGCTTACCGACAGAGACAAACGTATATGACAGACTCCGAAGTGTACGGCATGGGCTTGCAGTCCAATACCGATCTTTGGGTTCATTCGCTCAAAGGTTGGGATATGCACAATACGTTGCATTACCTGCCTACGGAAACCTATCAATCGGCGCATCCCGATTGGTATTATACCTATACCGACTCTACTAACGAAGAAAGAACGCAAATTTGTCCTACGGCAGGCGGCTCTTCGGCAGAATTTAATGCAATGGTAGAGGCGATTGCGGCAAATATGCTCGTCCAAATCAACGAGCAGCCCGAGAAAGAAAACATTTCCTTCTCGATTATGGATACGGGCGACGGCGATGACTGTACGTGCGCACGTTGTACGTTGTACGATACCTTGTACGGCGAAGGCGGATTTGCGGCGGCTTGGATTGACTTGATGAACGCAGTCAATGCAAAGGTACGCGAAAGCTTGCCGGCAGACAAAGTATTGAACATCGCATTCCTTGCATACCGTGGGACGGAAAAAGCGCCTGCAAACGATAATTACACGTTGATGAAGCGTTATGACATCGACGATAACGGCAGCTACACGCAAACGAGTGAAGATTTGAAGTGTGACGAAGGCGTAACGGTATGGCTTGCACCTATCCACGGTTTGTATGCAGAAAACCTCAACCATGCGGACAACGCAGAAACGCTTGCAACCGTCAAGAAGTGGTGCGCGATTTCGGAGAGCGTATACGTTTGGGCTTACGGTACGAACTTCAAATTCTATATGTATCCTTACAACACGTGGCAAGCTTCCGCAGAAAACTATAAGATTTTGGCGGATTTGGGTGTGAAAGCGGTATGGAGCCAGAGCAACGAAACGGAAGCTACGGCATTCAGCGATTTGAAGGGCTATATCGATTCCAAGTTCATGTTCAACGTGAACGCGAATTACGAAGAAGTTTTGGATAGCTACTTCACCAACTACTTCGGCGCAGGCGCGGAAAAGATGCGTGCTTTGTTCGATAAGATTGTGGCTAAGTGCGAAGAAATCGAAGCAAATTACGACGGTTTGGGCCGCGGTATCTACGACGAGCTTGAAAATACGAGCGGTTTCTTGGGCATCGGCGCGAAGACGTACTGGGAAAAGACTTGGCTTGAAGAATGCGTTACCCTTTGCGATGAGGCAAAAGCGGCGGTAGACGCTGATGGCTCGCTGACTGAGGAACAAAAGACGGCTATCAAGAACAGAATCACCAAGGAAAGCTTGTTCCCTCGTTACGTGCTTTGCACGACGTTTGCAAGCAAGTACTCGTCCAGCGCTAAGAAGGAGATGCGTCAAGCGTTCAAGGCAGACGCAACCGCCCTTGGAATGACTTTATATCGCGAAGCAGACGGCTTATTGTCCAGCCTGTACAGCGACTGGGGCGTATGATTACCTAAATAAAAGAGGTTCAAATGAAAGTTAAAAAATTCGTTTTGTTGACCGCAATTTCCTTTCTCTGCGCTTTGGGTTGCGCCTGCGGCGGCGCGAGCCAACCCGAAAGCAGCGGAAATGGGAACTCGTCAACAGAATCTAACAATCAGGAAAGCTCGGCTGTGGTTGAAACGCCCGTGATTTCCGTGAATCAAAGCTCGGTAACGCTCGGCGTGGGGGACACCTTCACGCTGACCGCCGATGCGGAAAATATCGACGACGCAGCCTTTGTTTGGGCGGTGGACGGGGATTGTGACGACACGGTTCTCTCCCTTGCGCAAACGGGGAATACGGCGACGATAACGGCGCTTGCCGTCGGGCAGACCAAACTGATTGTTTCTTTGGAATACAACGGCCACGTTTATTTCAAGAGCGTGGACGTGGAAATCAAAGAACAAAGCGATGTAACGATTGTTTTGAGTAACAACGTAGGCTTTGATAACGAGGGGTATCATGTGCGTTTGTCTACGCTTTCTACGGAAAACGGCGACGTAACGTCGATTAGCCCTATCGCAACCGTGTATAAAAACAATAAAATTGTTCCTGCGAGCATCACTTGGACGAGCGATACGCCCCACGTGGTCAGCGTTAGCGGCAATCAGTTCCTTTCCGTGGCGGAAGGGATGGCGAACCTTGTCGGTGCGTGTGAAATTGACGGAAAGACGTATCAAGTCAACGTTTCCGCAGAGGTTTACAGACCGAGAATTCCCTTAAATGAAAGCTTTGTCGTGGAAAGAGAAAACTTGTCGGCTTTGACGATTTCTTCCACATTAAAAGGAGTGGCAAGAGAAGTTTTATACAACGGCGAGGCGGTAGGTTCTTTCGATTCGAATAAGAACGTAGTCACGCTGAACAAATCGGCTTTGCCCAGTGCTTCCGCGCAAATGGGCGAGGATAAAGAATTGGTGATTGAAACCAACTTAGCGAGCTACGTTGTCAATGTGGATTTGTACACGAAGATTATCCGCACGAAGTCGGATTTTGAAAACGTGGCGGGTTGGTCGAAAGCGGCGTCCTTGGACAAAGCGCTTTGGGACGGATATTTCATTTTGGATAGCGACATTTCCTATAACGGATTGTTCCAATCCAAAATAGCGGACTTGGATTCCCTGTGGGCGGCAGTCGGCGGCGCTTGGTCAAACGGCGGTTTATACGGTTTCAAGGGCGTTTTCGACGGCAAGGGCCACAATATCGAGGGTATCAGCATCGATAAAGGCAGTCAAATGGGCAGCATTTTCGGTGTGCTCCATATCGACGGCGTTATCAAAAATATTTCCTTTACCAAAGCAAGCGTAGCGGCAAACAGCTCGTTTGTCTGTCATGCAGGCGGCGGTACGGTGGAAAATATTTATATCCAGTACGATTCGATAGGCAAAGGCACGCAACACTATGAAGGGGACGGCGTAACAATTAACAGTCATTGCGGTTCGTTTTTCAGTTTCAAAGAACCCACGGCAACGGCGAATATTTCCAACTGTGTCGTGGACGTTATGGACGCTTTCATCAATCCCAACGTTTCCTTAAAGCTCGTCGGCAGCGAGTTCGCGGCAATCAAGAATTGTTTCGTAATCGGCGGTACGAAAGCCGCGCAGGCGAAGTCCAACGCAACGCTTTCGTTTGATTCCGTTATGGAATTTACGGAAAGTACCAACGCGCAAAGCCGTTATAAAAATTTCGACGAGAATTTCTGGTCGAAAGATAGCGGAGTGCCCATTTCCAACGCAAGATATGCGCAAGTGTACAACCAAGAGGTAAACTTCATGGAAGAAATTGCGTATTTGGCGACGGGGACTTCGTACAAGTTTGCGGTAGACAACCATTATGTTTTGATAAAAACGGACAATGCGAACGTCACCGTAACCGGCAGCGTAGCAAACGTCTTGGGTGTAGCAACGCCCGGGCTTGAAAAAGTCACGGTTACCGCAACGTCTATTTTCGATAGCTCGAAACAGGATACCTTTACCTGCACGTTGGTGGAAGTACAAAAGGTGACCGATTTAACGGACGAAAAAGAACCGGCGTTCTATGATATTACGGTCGGTAAAGTGTATTTTGCAGAGCTTGGCGCAAAGATAAACGGCGAAGTGCTTTACTGCACCAACGCAGACGGCACGGCGGCGGAATATGCGCAGGACGGCGAAGAAGCTAAAGAAATGCTTGCCGTTACCAAGGACGGGTACTATAAATTTAACTGCCAAAGCGTAGCAAAAGTTATCGCAACGGCAGAAGATTTGCATTATATCCGTAAAGATTACACCGTGGAATCGTACGGCAATAAAGGCTGTTACGATGGGAAAATTATCGGTACGTTCGTCATGATTAACGATATCGACTGCACGGGGCTTACGCTGAAAAATGCAGGTACGTACTGGGAAAATTCGAGAGGGTTTGGCGGTACGTTCGACGGAAGAGGCTACACCATTAAAAACCTTTCCGTCGGTCAAAACGGTCTATTCGGCGCCATCGCGCACGCGACGATTAAAAACGTTCATTTCACGGGCGTATGCTTAAAAGAAGCCGACCAAGGCGCTTACGTAGCGTTGCTTTCCAACAGATGCTTTAATACCGTGATAGATAATGTTACAATGGAGTTTGTAGAACACGTATCGGGCAATTCGGCTTATCATACGAGCGGTTTGATGTTCTATGAAACGACGTTTGACTGTACGTTTACAAACATCGTCATCGACATCTCGCGCGTGAGCAGCGTATTGTATGCAACCGAATGTTTCTACGGCGCAGACGTTCCGTATCTTTCGGAAAATAAATCCACCTATCAAAACGTAACGCTTATCGTTGCAGACCTCGATAAAGCGCCCGTGTTTGCTTTGAAAGCGGCGAAGGGCACGACGGGGGATATCGTTGCGTATCCCGACGGGTTTACGGTGGCGGAAAGTTCTACCGTTGACGCATAAACAAGCATAAGGGGATAAAGATGAAAAAAAGAATTTTTTTAACGGCGATTTGCGCTCTTGCCTTGTTGGCGGCGGTTGCCTGCGGCGGTAAGGACGGTGCAAATCAGAGTTCTTCCTCGCCCGAACAAACGTCGTCTTCCATGGACGAAGTATCGTCAAGCATACAAGGCAACGCCTCGTCCAGCGCCGAAGAAACGGCTTCAAGCGAGGACGAAGCGTCTTCTGTTGGCGGCGAATCCTCTTCGAGCGAAGATGAAACAAGCAGTTTGACAAGCTCTCCCGAGGCGGATAGTTCTTTGGAAGAGGATAAATCTAGCTCGGAAGATAGTTCTTTCGAGACAGACAGCTCTTTCGTTGCGGATAGCAGTATGGAAGCCAGCAGCGAAGAAGATAGCAGCGAAGAAGATAGTAGCGTAGAAGACAGCAATACCGTGCAAGTGACGTTTGACAGTGACGGCGGCACGGAGGTGAAAGCGGTAATTTTAGAAAAAGGCGAAAAGGTCGAAAAGCCCGAAAATCCTCAAAAAATCAACGAAACGCAGGAATATGAGTTTTTGGGTTGGTATTATGGGGAAGAGGAATGGGATTTTGAAAACGACGTCGTTACGCATAATATCACGCTCGTAGCCAAATGGAAACTTGTAGAACAATACACCAAGCCTTTTTTACCTACGGATTGACGTTGGTGTAATACGGAAAAATAAAACACGTAAATTTGGAGGAAAATATGAAGAAAAAATTAGCTTTGGTCAGTTTGTTAGCATTGCTGATGGTTCCTATGACAGCTTGCGGCGACTCCGGCAGCAATCATTCTACCCCTGGTACGGATTCGAGTATCAGCACCGATTCCGCTGCGACGGATAGTGCTACTTCCAGCGATTCCGCTGCGACGGATAGTGCTACTTCCAGTGATTCTGGGGTAACGGATAGTTCTAATTCCGGTGATTCCGCGGTGCATGAACACGAATATAAATTTGTGGCGGAAAAAGTGGGTAACTGTTCGCAAAAGGGCGAAATTGCGCATTATACGTGCGAAGAATGCGGCAAACTTTTTGATTTGACGAAGAAGGAAATTACTTCGATAGAAGGGGATTACGATTATTCCGTGCACTCTTCGGATTCGATACTTACGGCGCAAGCGCAGCCTACGAAAAAGACGTATAACGTCGGCGAAGCGTTCGACCCTACGGGTATGGTCGTTGTGTTTAAGTGCAACGATTGCGAGGGGGAAATTATCGACAATCAGTTCTTGACGTACGAATATCAAACGGTAGGGGCTACCTCTTTTGGGGAAAACGATACCAAAATCACTGTAAAGTTCAATGATTTGTCCTTTGAGGTAGAAATCAACGTGGGCAAAAAGCAAGCGCAAATTCTCGGCGTTAAAGAAAACTATGAAACGACGTGCGGCGTTGCGCCTATGATTGAAGTGACTTCCAACTCTCCCGATAACGATATCGTAATCGAGTATTTTGACGGTGATACGGCGGTGACGGCGGCGGATTTTGTGGCAGGCAAGACGTACACGGTTAAGATGACGGTTGCCGACACGGATAGTCTTCTCGGCACGGAAGCAACGGCAACAATCACGGTAAGCCACAAGGCAGCTTGGAGAAACGACGAAATCAACCCCGACAGACTTGTCTACGCATGTAATTGCGGTGAAAGCGAAGGGTATTCGGTTATGAATAACCAAGAGATGTACGTAGACGACGCAGACATGTCCATCGACCTTTCCAAACTGGTAGCGGGGAGCAACGATTATACCATTCAATCCGTTCAGCAGATTTTGCTTTTGGGCAACGAAGAAAAAGTGGCCATCGACGGTGAAAACGACGGTACGGTATATACGTTTGCTAAGGAAAAATACGAAAAACTGACGGCGGAGTGGACGCCGTATTATTTGAAACTGTCCGTTGTCTATGCATTTGGCGAGGGGAACACCGTTGAGGTTGTCTTCACGGCAAAATACATAGAAAAAGTAATTAGAACGGCGGAAGATTTGAAAGTTCTCACCTACCAAGGCGCGGCAGACAGCGCTTCGGGCGGCACGATGATTACCGGTCGCTACGTGCTTGCAAACGACATCGACGCAAGCGGTTTGGTACTGGATGTTTCCACGCACGCATGGGAAGCAGGGCTTGGGTTCTGCGGTACGTTGGACGGGAACGGTTATACGATCAGCAATTTGACCATTCCCCAGTGGACGAACGGGCTTTTCGGCGCGCTTGGGTATAACGGCAAAGTGGAAAATATCACGTTTGAAAACGTAGTTCTTGGCGAAGGGGCAAATATGTTTGCTCTCGTTATGAGAAACTCGTTCTTGACGAACGTAGATATTCAGTTCTCCTATGAATCTCAATCCTATAAAGTAGCGGAATTTGCTAATGAATGTACGTTTGAAAACGTATCGATTTTGACGGAAAAAGGCGTGAATCCTTTCGCAATCGACGACGGTAAAGTGACCACGATGCCTGAAACGATTACGTTTACCTATTTCGCATATTATACCGTAACGTTCAACGCAAACGGCGGCAGCGCAGTAGAGCCTATCAGCGTATCGCAGGGCAAGAAAGTAACCGCGCCTGCAAATCCCGTAAAGGAAGCCGACGGGGAGTATGAATACGAATTCCTCGGTTGGTACGTTGGGGAAACGGCATGGGATTTCGATACGCCTGTTACGGGTGATATGGAACTCACGGCGAAGTGGGAAAAGAGAGAAAAGGCGGCAAGAGTAGAAGTAGGCTTGCCCTTAGGGCAAATGACGGACACCGGCGAAGCGAACGAACACGGCAAAGTGTACGATTTGAAACGAGGTCAGTGGTTCATTGATAATAATATAGTAGACACAATGGTGGACTTCCAGGCGGGCGCTTTGGCGGCTTGGTTGCCTGCAGGCGGACAATATTACGAATTCTGGCTCTACAACCCGACGGACACGGAATACACCTTCCATTTGGCAGGCAATATCGCGGCAGGCTGGACGGATTCGGTAAACGATACCCTTTTGGCGGGTAAGACTTGGACGAAAGTCACCATCTCCGCAGAAGATATCGAATTGAATAAGGAAGGCGCTTGGTATGCATATATCCAAGGCGGTAACGGCGACGGCGCGGCGCAAGAGGGCTGGCAATGCTCCCCCGTTTATGCGGTGATGAGCTATGATTGGAAACCCGAAGAGCCTACGAGCAACGTTTTGCTCAATGCGGCAACGCAGACGCTTGGCAGATGGGATTACGGCGGAGAAATCACGGTAACGAGTACGAATGACGCAACGTATGGCGACGTATGGAACGTCACGGTTGGCGCAGGCGTGGAACAGGGCATTCAGCACCCGACCATCAATACTTCGGGCTTTGAAAAAGTCTATTTCTACGTGTATAATCCTTGCGCGAATGCGATGAGATTTAACGTACACGGCATCGCAACGTGGGGCGCAGCGACCATCATGCTCGACGCGCAAAGCTGGACGTTGATAGAATTGCCTGCAACGTTGTTTGCCGAAGGCGGCGCTGGGCAAGTTCATTTCATCGTACAAGACCCTGATGCCGTATCGGTGGCAGGCGAATGGAAGATTAGCAGCTTCTATGGCTTGAAAGCCGGCGAAACCGCTCCCGAAGTGGAAAAACCCGTACAACCCGAAGAGCCTACGAGCAACGTTTTGCTCAATGCGGCAACCCAAACGCTTGGCAGATGGGATTACGGCGGAGAAATCACGGTAACGAGTACAAATGACGCAACGTACGGCGATGTATGGAACGTCACGGTTGGCGCAGGCGTGGAACAGGGCATTCAGCACCCGACCATCAACACTTCGGGCTTTGAAAAAGTCTATTTCTACGTGTATAATCCTTGCGCGAATGCGATGAGATTTAACGTACACGGCATCGCAACGTGGGGCGCAGCGGCCATCATGCTCGACGCGCAAAGCTGGACGTTGATAGAATTGCCTGCAACGTTGTTTGCCGAAGGCGACGCTGGGCAAGTTCATTTCATCGTACAAGACCCTGACGCCGTATCGGTGGCAGGCGAATGGAAGATTAGCAGTTTCTATGGCTTGAAGGCCGGCGAAACCGCTCCCAACGCATAATGTTTGGAACGCTGAAAAGAGCGACGAATAACGGTTAAAAATAATAAACGGTAGCTTGGGAAGATATGCCCAAGCTACCGATATATAAAAAACAAGTGAAAAATCTTGGGCGAAGATGCTTTTAAGGAGTAAGTATGAAAAAAGGCAGATTTACGTTGCCGGCGGACAACTCGCTTGGCGAAAAGACGAAAGAAATAGCAAAACGTTGGGGCGCGGACGCCGTTCGCGATTGCGACGGTACGGCACTTCCTGACAATCCCAAACAGTTTGGGAAGGTATATAACACGTATTTCATTGTTCGAGGGGACAACGAATGGGGGAGATTGCACCCCGAAGAAGCGCAGCGGATTTTCTTGCTTTCCGAGAGAACGCTTGCCGTTTCCGATACGGTTGAAATCGAGATTATGAAGTGTTTTTTGAAGGACGAATTTGACCCCGATCCTTCTTATTTGGATAGATGGGAAGTGTACGATAGAACGGAAGGCGTGCTTGTCAACGATTGGTCTTACGATGAAAGTAAGGGCATCGTGACAGTGTGGAATGTCAAAAAATTCCACGAATACACCGTTTCTTTTTTGGCGAGAATAACGTGGCATCCCGTACAGATTTATAACTATTTAACCAACGAATGGACGTGCGAAAAACAGCTCACTTACGATCCTGCATTCCCTAACACCAAGGAATACATCAAAAGACACATGGAAGAATGGTGTCAGCAGAACCCGGACACGGACGTTGTCAGATTTACCACCTTTTTGTATCAATTTACCTTGATTTTCAATCATTTGGGCAAAGAAAAGCAGGTGGAATGGTTTGGGTACGGACAGACGGCGAACCCGATCCACATTGATAATTTCTACAAAAAAACGGGTATCAAGCTCACGGCAGAGGACTTTGTTGACAACGGGCACTACAACAATATTTTTAGAACGCCTACGGAAAAATTCAAAAAATATATGGAATATATCGAAGAATTTGTCAGTGAAACGGTTCGAGAGCTCGTGGATATCTGCCATAAATATAATAAGGAAGCGATGATGTTCTTAGGCGACGACTGGATCGGCGGGGAACCGTACGGCGACCATTTTGCCAAGATGAACCTCGACGCCGTGGTAGGCAGCGTCGGCGGCGGTGTAACGGTAAGAATGCTTTCGGAAATTCCGCACGTGAAGTACCACGAAGGCAGATTTTTGCCCTATTTCTTCCCCGATACTTTCTTTGACGGAAATGAAGAAAACGCCTTGGCAGAGCTCAATAAAAACTGGCTGACGGCACGCAGAGCCAACATGCGCAAACCCTTGGATAGAATGGGTTTTGGCGGATATTTGTCGCTTGCGGCGAAGTTCCCCAGCTTTATCGACCGCGTCGAAGAAATTGCCAACGAATTTAGAACGATATACGATGCAATCGATAACAAAAAACCTTATTGCCGTTTAAAAGTGGGGCTTTTGAATGCTTGGGGGAAAAAGAGAAGTTGGATGAGCCACATGGTCGCGCACGAGCTTTGGTATCAATCCATCTATTCCTATCAAGGGATTTTAGAGGCAATTTCCGGGTTGCCCGTGGACATTGAATTCCTGTCCTTTGACGAGGTAAAAGACGGCGTTCCGGGCGATATCGACGTCCTTATCAATGTAGGAGACGCCTATACGTCGTTTAGCGGCGGCAAGGCTTGGTTGGATGAAAAATTGCAGACTTCCATTCGCGAATTTGTCTATAACGGCGGCGGTTTTATCGGCGTTGGCGAGCCGACTGCATGCTCGGCAAACGGTAGATATTTCCAGCTTGCGGACGTGTTAGGCGTGGACGAGGAAATCGGATACACGCTGTCGGTGGATAAATACAACATTGCAAAAATCAGCCATGAATTGACGGACGGAATGACAGAGTTCGATTACGGCGAAGACAAGAAAAATATCTATGCTTTGGACGGCGCGAAAGTTTTGGATATCCAGTTCTCGGACAGATTTAAACGCAACGTCAACGTCGGCGAAGTAAAGATGGCTGTCAACGAATACGGCAAAGGCAGAAGCTTTTACATAACGGGTATTCCGTACTCTTTTGAGAACGCAAGGCTTTTGTATAAAGCAATGTGTTACGTAAGTCGTAAGCCGTTGCACGTTTGCTACGCAAGCAATCCTTTAACCGAGTGCAATTATTACCCTGCGAGCGGTAAATACGCCATCGTAAACAATAGCAACGAAGCACAGACGACGGTTTTCTATGACGTGGACGGAAAACGGGAAGAAATCACGTTAAAGCCCATGGAAATCCAGTGGCGTAATGCTTGATTTATGAAAGAAAAAAACACCTTTGTTCTCCATATCGATTTCGGTTTGGAGAGGCGAGGTGTTTTTTTGTGTTTTTACATAAGAAATTTTTGAAAAAGGCTTGCAAAACGAGGATAAAAAGTTTATAATGATAGCGTCTTTAAAAAAAGAAGGCAAAAAATGGGAAAGGAAATCGAGAGATGGAAAAATTGCAGTACATAGAAAGTTTTGAAAAAATGGGTTTTGGTTTGTTTGTGCATTTTGGCTTGTATAGCGTCATAGGTAAAGGGGAGTGGTATTTAACCGCCAATCCCACGGCGGACAAAACCGAGTATAAAAAATTGATACATCAATTCAAAATAAAGAAGAATTGGGCAAAGGAACTCGTGACGACGGCAAAGCAGGCAGGTTGCAAATACATCACGTTGACCACTCGTCATCACGATGGTTTTTCCTTGTACGATACCTGCGGTTTAAACGATTTTGACGCGCCGCATTCCGCTTGCGGACGCGATTTGATTCGTGAATTTGTAGACGCGTGCCGCGCTGGGGGGATTGTGCCCTTTTTCTATCATACCTTGCTTGATTGGGAAGTGGAAAGTTATCAAACCGATTTCCCGAAATACATCGATTACCTGGTAAAGAGCATTGAAATTCTCTGCACAAATTACGGTAAAATCGGTGGGTTCTGGTTTGACGGCATGTGGGATAAAAAGGACGAAGATTGGCAGGAAGACCGTCTGTACGGCACGATTAGAAAATACCAACCCGAAGCCATGATTATCAATAATACCGGGCTTGACGAATGCGGTAAGGTGGGACATCCCCAAATCGATAGCGTTACGTTCGAACGCGGCAACCCTGCCTTTGTGGATAATAGCGACAAACACCGCGCCGGCGAAATGTGCCAAGTCCTCAACGACCACTGGGGCTATGCAAGCGGAGACTGTAATTATAAATCCGTCAAAGAACTCATTGAAAATTTGGTCGATTGCAGACGTTATAACTGTAATTTCCTGTTGAACACGGGTTTGCGCGGCAACGGTGGCGTCAACCCGATGGACGCTTGTATGTTGCGCGAAATCGGGAAATGGGTCAAGAAGAACAAGCAGGCGGTATACGACGTCAAATCTTGTGATATAAAGGCGGAAAACGCCGTGCTTTTGCAGGGTAAAAATTGCTATTACGCAATCATTAAAAACGTGCCCATGGCGGCAGACCCCAACGTACAACGCGCTGAAAACATGAGAAAGGTACGCGTTGAAGGCAAAATTACGTCGGCGGAATGGTTAGATAACGGTGAAAAAATCCAAGTGCAGAAAAACGAGTTCTCCGTGACGCCTTTCTTGTACGGAATAAGCGCTTCCGTCCGCGTCGCAAAATTAAGAATTAAGAAAAAGTAAATAGAGAAATATTTGTCTTTTTCGCTCCCGCGCGGATAGGGCAAACGTAGGAGTAAGCAGTATGGGATACATCGTAGCGATCGACCTTGGCGGCATGAGCGCCAAAGGCGCATTATTTACCGAAGACGGAAAAATTGTATGTGAAGAAAGAGTGCCAACTTGCAATATGGACGGGTTTGAGTGCACGTTGCAAAAGTTGGCAAATTTGGCAAAAACGCTTGCGGAAAAGGGCAACGTCCCGTTTTCGGACGTTCTTTCGATAGGCGTAGGTGCGCCCGGCGTCGTGGATAGCACGCAAGGCGTCATTTTGCGTTGGAGTAATTACGATTGGAACAACGTTCCGTTTTCGGAAAGATTATCGCAATTAACAGGCAAACAAGTTTTCGTGGCAAACGATGCAAACGTTGCTGCGCTCGGCGAAGCGACGTTCGGCGCAACGGCGGACTACCAAAGCAGTATTTTGCTGACGATTGGCACGGGCGTTGGCGGCGGCATGGTCTTTGACGGAAAACTCATCGAGGGATATAAGAGCGCCGGTGCGGAGTTGGGGCATATCACCATTCGAAAGGGCGGTATTCCATGCGCTTGTGGGCGTCGAGGGTGCTATGAAAAGTACGCGTCCACAACGGCGCTTATCCAGCAGACTCGGCATGCGATGGTGGAAAATTTACAAAGCAAGATGTGGGAGATTGCCGAGGGAAGAATAGAAAACGTGAACGGCAGAACGGCGTTTACGGCGGCAAGACAAGGCGACGAAGCGGCACAGAAAGTCATTGACGAGTTCGTGGGCTATCTTTCGGAAGGGATTGCCGACTTTGTCAACATTCTCCGACCTGAAGCGATTGTCATCGGCGGCGGTATTTCCAACGAGGGGGAAATGCTGTTTGAACCCTTGCGCAAAGCGGTAGACGAGAGAACGTACGTAGCCATGGACATCGTTCCTTTGAAAATCGTCGGTGCGCAGCTTGGCAACCGTGCGGGCGTGTATGGGGCGTACTGTATTGCGACAAAAGGGAAACAAGAAAAAGCGGAATGATTAGGATAAGGCGTACCAAAATGAAGTGCACCCCAAAGTTTAGACAAACTTTTGGAGGTTCATATCAATTAACGACTATGCCATTTTCTCAGGGATGGAAAATCCCTAATTCGCACCCCCCTAAACCGTAGGTTTTTTTAATGCGCCTATTGACAAACGTAGCAATCAATGGTATAATAAATATGTAAATAAAAAAGTGGAGGATATGAACTGTGTATTGGATCATTTGGATATCTTTGGCGGTTGTTCTGTTGATTGCCGAACTTGTCACCATTGATTTCGTTGCAATTTGGTTTGCGATAGCAGCCATTGTATTAACCGTTATATCGGCGTGCGCGCCGGGGCTGCATATTGCATGGCAATTATTGATTTTTGCTGGGATTTCCACGGCTCTTTTGGTGGCTACAAGACCACTGGTTAAGAAATTTTTAAAGAAAAAGAAGAACCAGGAAACCAACTTAGATTTGGTTGTAAACCATACGGCGATGGTCGTTGAAAAAATCAACAACGATTTATCCGTCGGTGCGGTAAAAATCAACGGCTTGGTTTGGAGTGCGCGTTCTGTTTCCGGTGAAGAAATCGAGGCGGATACTTTGGTTACGGTAAAATCCATCAACGGAAACAAGCTGTTTGTAGAACGCAAACAGAGCGAAAACGAATAATAAAAATCCTTGGAGGGAATTATGACAGAAATTATCATTATTGCAATCGTAGTCGTCGTAGTTTTGGCGCTTTGCATTGTCATTTCCGGTATCAAAATCGTACCGCAGGCAAGAGCATACGTCGTAGAGCGTTTGGGTGCTTATTATGCGACTTGGGAAACGGGTTTGCACTTTAAAATTCCGTTCATCGACAGAATCGCAAAGATTGTGTCTTTGAAAGAGCAAGTAGCAGACTTTGATCCGCAGCCGGTTATCACCAAAGATAATGTAACGATGCAAATCGATACGGTTGTATTCTATCAAATCACGGACGCAAAGTTGTACACATACGGCGTAGAAAGACCGTTGGTTGCGATTGAAAACTTGACAACGACCACGCTTCGTAATATTATCGGTGAGTTGGAACTCGACCATACGTTAACTTCGCGCGACACGATCAATGCGAAGATTAGAAGCGTTATTGACGAAGCAACCGACCCTTGGGGTATCAAAATCAACCGTGTTGAATTGAAGAATATCAAGCCCCCTGCAGCGATTCAAGACGCCATGGAAAAACAGATGAAAGCGGAACGTGAAAGACGTGAATCAATTTTGCGTGCAGAAGGCGAAAAAGCGAGTGCAATTTTGGTTGCGGAAGGTAAAAAAGAGAGCCAAATTTTGGAAGCAGAAGCAGACAAGCAAGCAGCGATTTTGAAAGCGGAAGCTGAAAAACAGGCGGCTATTTTGAAAGCAGAAGCGGAAAAGGAAAGCATTTTGCGCATTCACGAAGGCCAAGCAGAATCCATCAAGATGATTAACGAATCGAAGCCTGAAGAGGCGTATATTCTCTTGAAGAAGTTGGAAGCATTGGAAAAGATGGGCGATGGCCAGGCCACAAAGATTGTTATTCCCAGTGAATTGCAAGGCATTGTAGGGCTTGTAAACACCATTAAAGAAGCGAAGTAACAAAGCATAAAGAAAATCCCTTACCGATGTCGGTGAGGGATTTTTAAATGTTTTTATAAAGGAATGAAGTTTTATTTCACAATACGGGTGACAGAGATACCCAACGC
>JAZQGK010000114.1:0-6697 GCA_045539975.1 Candidatus Scatosoma sp.
CATGGCTACGATCCGACTTGTAAAGGATAAACGAGTGATGACGACGGGTTATAACGGCGCACCTGCAGGGGTTACCAGTTGCGAAGAACGCGGCGAATGTCTGCGTAGAAAACTCAATATTCCCAGCGGTACAAAACACGAACTTTGCTATGCGGTTCATGCGGAACAAAATGCGATTATTCAAGCGGCAAAATATGGGATTAATATTAGTGGTGCAACCTTGTTTTGCACGCATCAGCCTTGTGTCATTTGCGCTAAAATGATTATCAATGCCGGTATTACTCGCGTCGTATATAAACAAGGGTATCCCGATGAATTTTCCTTGGAACTTTTTAATGAAGCGAACGTTAAAATTGAAAAATACGAAGAATAATTAAATATGGAGTGTATTATGAAAAATCCTATCGTTATATTTGAAATGGAAAGCGGAAAAACGTTCAAAGCAGAACTTTTCCCAGACAAAGCACCTAACACGGTTAATAACTTTTTGTCCTTAGTTAATAAAGGATTTTATAACGGAATCATTTTCCATCGCGTTATTGCAGGTTTTATGATTCAAGGCGGCGATCCGGATGGCAATGGTACTGGTGGACCTGGTTATCACATTAAGGGCGAGTTTTCTGGTAACGGCTTTAAAGAAAATGACATTGAGCACGTTAGAGGGGTACTTTCGATGGCTCGAGCGCAGCATCCCAACTCTGCAGGGTCGCAATTTTTCGTAATGCATGATGACGCAGACTATCTTGACGGTCAATATGCAGCATTTGGTAAAGTAATTGAAGGTATGGAAACGGTTGATGAGATTGCCAACGTAAAGACGGACTGGTACGATCGTCCCCGTGAAGACCAAAAGATGAAATCCGTTACTGCTGAAACCTTTGGGGTTACGTATCCGGAACCTATAAAAGCATAATTGGTGAAGAAAAATGATTGATAATAGCATTTATAACAATCCGTTAATTACTCGCTATGCCAGCAAAGAAATGCAGCATGCTTTTTCCGATGAAAAACGTTTTAAATTATGGCGCAAGCTTTGGATTGCGTTGGCGGAATCGGAAATGGAACTTGGTCTTAACGTTACACAAGAACAAGTAGATGAATTAAAAACGTATGCCGAAGATATCGATTACGAATTAGCGGCTAAATTTGAAAGAGAAGTTCGTCATGACGTAATGGCGCATGTAAAAGCCTATGGCGCTTATGCCAAAAAAGCTATGCCGATTATTCATCTTGGGGCTACGAGTTGTTTCGTAAATTGCAACGCGGAAGCCATTATGTTGGATGACGCTATGGATCTCGTCCTTAAAAAGCTTGTCAACGTAATGGATAAATTAAAGAAATTTGCCTTACGGTACAAAGACGTTCCTACGCTTGGCTTTACCCATTTACAGCCTGCACAGTTGACTACGGTCGGCAAGCGCGCAACGCTTTGGCTGCAGGATTTGGAAATGGATTACTATAACCTCATCCATGCAAAAGAATGCATCAAATTGCGCGGCGTAAAGGGCACGACGGGCACGCAAGCAAGTTTTATGGAACTTTTTGGTGGCGACGAGGATAAAGTCAAGGAATTAGAACAAAAAGTTGTTGAAAAACTTGGATATAATAAAGTTTATGGCGTAACCGGACAAACATATCCGAGAAAGTTAGACTATAACGTAATTTGCGTGCTTTCCCAAATCGCTCAAAGTGCTTATAAATTTTCAAACGATATTCGTATTTTGCAAAATATGAAAGAGATAGAAGAACCGTTTGAAAAGAATCAAATCGGCTCTTCCGCGATGGCGTATAAGCGCAATCCTATGCGAAGCGAACGCATTGGCGCTTTGGCGAGATATGTGATTTCCTTGCCTATGAATAGTGCATTGACGGCTTCTACGCAATGGTTTGAAAGAACCTTAGACGATTCTGCCAACCGCCGTATTGTCAATGCGCAAGCATTTTTAGCAGTTGACGCCATCTTAAATATTTACATGAACGTAGCGGAAAACCTTGTCGTTTACGAAAAAGTTATCGCGAAACATATTAGGGCGGAGCTTCCGTTCATGGCAACAGAAAACATTATGATGGGTTGTGTAAAAGCAGGCGGAAATCGCCAAGATCTGCATGCAAGAATCCGTGATTTGTCTATGGAAGCAGGTAAAAACGTCAAAGTAGAAGGCGGTGAAAACAACCTTATCGATTTGATTAAACAAGACGAAATGTTTAAACCCGTATGGGATAAATTGGATGAAATCTTGGATGCAACGCAGTTTATTGGTAGAGCTCCCTCTCAAACGGTTGAATTTATTGAAAATGAAATCGATCCCATTTTAGAAAAACATGCGGATTTACTTGGAGAACAGGGCGACGTTCGCGTATAAGGATTATCTATGAAGAAAATTATTATTATTTTATTATGCTTTTGTGCGTTGTGTATGGTAACTGGCGTTATTGTAGGCGATTATTCTAATTGCAATTGTTCCAACGGAAAAGGAAACAATACGCAAAGCAACGACGATTGGACTAATAATTATTGATTATGATATATGAAATTGCAGGATTGCGAATCCAAATAGAAAATACTTACAGTTTTACGGATAATTTTTGTCAAGAATATAAATCCGAGGATCAGTTTTCTCCTGTCGATTTAACGGCAAGGGTTACCAAGGAAGAATTTTTGCAAGAAAAAGAGCTTTCTCCGGGTTTTTCCGACGGTTATATTGAAAATATATGCTTATATCGCAGTATTTGCCTGCAAATCCCGCAATTCCAACGTATGTTACTCCATGCTTCTATATTGGAATATGATGGCAAGGGGTACGCATTTTTGGGCCGCAGCGGAACAGGAAAATCTACCCACACAAAACTTTGGCTTAAATACATTAAAAATACGTCCATCGTCAATGGAGATAAGCCAATTTTAGAGCAAGCGTTGAATCAATTCTATGCCTATGGAACGCCTTGGCAAGGAAAAGAAGGCTGGGGGGAAAAGTGCAAAGCACCCTTGCTTGGTTTGTGCTTTTTAGAACAAGCAAAAGAAAATTCGATTCGAAAACTATCACCAGCCGAAACAGCTTCTAGACTTTTTTTGCAGATTTTAATCCCTCAAAAAGAGGAAGATGCGATTGCTACTTTAGATTTTGCAGATAAATTGATACAAAAAGTACCTGCATATTTACTTTCTTGTAATATATCAGAAGAAGCGGTTAAAACGTCGTTTGAAGCCTTGACAGGCCAGTCATATCAATCTAACAGAAAAGAGGAAGAGAATTTATGAAGATAAAAAAAGGGTTTGTTTTACGCGTTGTGGGCGGTGAAAGCGTTGTTGTTCCCGTAGGGGAAATGAGTAAGCAATTCCACGGCATGATTAACTTAAATGAAACCGGGGCGTTTTTGTGGCGCTTTTTTACCGAAGAACATACCATTGAAGAAGGGGTTGACGCGCTCTGTGGGGAATATGACGTAACGCGAGAACTGGCAACGTCTGATGTGCAAAAATTTGCGGATATTCTGACGCAAAATGGGTTTGTTGAATAAGATGACGCAGAATAAACAAACAATTGAACAAGTTCTGCAAGAGCACGGCAAATATATTGGACCTACTGTAGGCGTTAGTATGTTGCCCATGCTTAAAAATCGTCGGGATACTATTGTTGTTGTCCCTAAAACGGAACGCTTGAAACCTCTTGACGTAGCTCTTTATCGACGCGGAGACGCGTATATTTTACACCGGGTTTTAGAGGTGAGAGAGGACGGTTATATTATCCGAGGGGATAATTGTTACTCGGATGAAAATGTCCCGGAAGGCGCAGTAATAGGCGTTTTATCGGAATTTTTCCGCAAAGGAAAACATATTCATTGCTCCGATTCTAAATATCTTAAATATGTACATAGACATTTAAAAAAATATCCTTCTCGCCGCAAACGCGTGATATTTCAACTGAAAATAAAAGGCGCAATTAAGCGTGTTTTACGAATATTCAAAAAGAAAAACAGGTAAAGAATGAAAACAAAAACCGTCAATCAAAAAGGAAAAATTTGGTTAAAAAATAAGATGCACTCTTATCGTGCATCCGTTTTTCTTTTAACAATTTTGGCGGTATTCTCTACTGTATTGTCTTTAGCCTTTGCTTACATGGTCCGTTATTTAATCAATAGTGCAAGCAATGGATTAAATCAACTTCTTTGGCTTTTATCTGCGGTTCTCTTGGGATTATTGCTCTTTAAAATATGTATAAAAACAATAGAAAGCTTTTACGCGGAAAGAATTCGGGCAAAAATGATTGCCGAGCTTCGCACAAAAACTTTTTCGAAAATATTAAAGTCGCAATATGCGCAAGTCACCACCTATCACAGCGGAGAGTTATTAAATCGAATTACCTCAGACGTCAACGAAGTAGCGGTGGACACCGTAGGACTTATGCCGTCTCTCGTTGGAATGTCTGTGCAATGTTTAGGGGCTGTTGTTGCACTATTAACGATTGATCCTTGGTTTACTTTGCTTTACGTGGTATGCGGCGGGGCGTTTGGTTGTATTGCGGCATTTTTTAGAAAATATATTAAAAAGAATCATAAAGCGGTAATGCAAACCGACGGCGAACATCGCGCTTTTATGCAAGAAGGTTTATCTTCGGTTATGACAATTAAGGCTTATAGCGCAGAAGATAAAACAACCCAGAAAAACTCTGTCTTTGCTGATAACTATTATAAGGCGCGCATGAAACGTAATAACGTTAGAGTCGGTATGAATGCAGTTTTTAATCTTTTGAGTAATTCAGGGTTAATCATTGCAATTATTTGGGGTGGGATTTCCATTCTAAAAAACGGCTCAAACGCTGATTACGGTGCAATTTTGTCCGTTATTTTATTATTGATGCAATTCCAGCAGCCTCTTACGTCGTTTTCCGCTGTAATTCCGGCGTATTATTCTCGATTGGCAAGCGGCGAAAGATTAGCAGAGATTGAAGAATTAACGTATGATGAAAGTACAACCGTGAAGAATGTGACAACAACTTTTTCACAAATTACCTTTGACAATATAGACTTTTCTTATGGACGAGAACCTATTTTTTCTAATGCAAATTTTACGTTGGAACGAGAAACAATTTCTTGTTTAACCGGTGCGTCCGGTGCAGGAAAATCGACTATTTTTAAGCTTTTATTGCAAGTTTTTCAACCCACTAACGGAAATATTAACGTATGCAGTGAAAATGAGATAACGCCTTTAACCGCGGCGCATCGAACGTTATTTGCCTATGTTCCGCAAGGGAACTTCTTATTTTCAGGCACAATTTACGAAAACCTTACCTTTTTCTGCAACGAAGAAAATATTAAAGAGGATAATATTCAAAATGCTTTATCCGTTGCCTGTGCCGACTTTGTCAATGATTTGCCGGACGGCTTGCAAACTGCTTTAATTGAACGTGGGGGAGGGCTTTCTGAGGGGCAATTACAAAGATTGGCCATAGCACGCGCAATCTTGTCTGATAGACCGATTTTGTTATTGGACGAAGCAACGAGTGCTTTGGACAATGAAACCGAACAAAAGCTATTGGCAAATATTAAAAATTTGAAGAATAAAACTTGTTTAATTGTGACACACCGCCCTGCGGCACTTGCCATCGCCGACAAAGTTTGGTTGGTAGAGAATGGAAAAATTGTTGAATCTTAATAGAATGTAAAATATAAAAATCCTCGCTTTCTATCGGGGATTTTGCTATTTGATACTTGCACGATATTCGCTGGGTGTCATGCCAACATGTTTTTTAAACACAAAAGCAAACGTGGAAATTGAATCAAAACAAAGCAAATCGGTAATTTCTGAGAAGCTTTTCTTTTTGCGAATCAACTTTTTTGCTTCATCAATTTTTAATTTAAGATAGGTTTGATAGATGCTTTTCCCTGTCTTTTCGCGAAAAAAGGTACAAAGCCTTGTCGTTCCGTAGTGGAGTTGATTACTCAAATCCGCAAGGGTAAATTTGCCATATATATTAGACGTTAAAATTTTTACAATTTCATCTTGCAATTCCGTGGAATTTGCTATCTTAGAAACAAAAAATTCTTGGGTTGCCGATCGTTTTTGCGCTATTCGCAACATATAGATTAACAAACATTCAAGAGCATTTTTAATGATTTGTTCTCCGCCTAAATTGGGGTTTTCTTTTAACTTTAATTCATTGAGGTTAGGATCGAAATCGGGTAAAGCAAACGTATTTTCTGCCTCAGACATAATATTTTGTAAAAGATAACGATACTTTTCGGGAACGGCATACTTTTTCCCTCCAAAAAAGTTCATGGATTCCGAACGGCAAGAAAAGGAAATAATAAAGAGATTAGGTTCTTTATTACCGCTCTCAACAAAGTGTCTTTGGTTCGGCTTTATAAAAAGCATTTCACCTTGTTTCAGTTCAATTTTTTCGCCATCGACACCAATAAAGACGTTCTCTTTGTCGGCGTAATTGATTTCCCAAAAATCATGGCTTTCCTCAGGGAAAGAATAATTTTTTTCCAAAGCTTGATAGTGTATCGTTACAATTTTTTGCACGTTTATTAAGTGAGAAATCTTATGCATATAAAATTTTTTGGCTTGCGTATTTTTATCCATATCAATATTATAACAAATAATAATAGCTTTGTAAAACCTTTTTCGCTGTATTGAAATATTTTCATTAAATATCTTGTGAAAGAATCCCACAAAACAGGGAAATAATTTCCC
>JAZQGK010000115.1:0-8918 GCA_045539975.1 Candidatus Scatosoma sp.
GAGAGAGTGAGAACAACGCCGAGAAGCCGCAGGCAAGTGCCGTTGCCAAAGGAATCGGATGGGCATCCATGATTTCTTATACAAAAATCCCGAACTGCCAAGTCGCGCCGTGGCGGTTTATTTTTATTTGGAGGACAGAGCAAACGCAAACGGCGAGTGTTGGCCGAGTATTAAAAGGATGGCGGCAGAGCTCAAAATGTCGGAGTCCACCATTCGCAGGGCGTTAAAGGATTTGAGAAAAGCAAATTTAATAACGACAAGACAGCGTTACCGACCGAACGGCGGGAAAAGCAGTCTTTGTTATAAAATCAAAGGTAAAGGAGGGTAGCAAAAGTGGCAACAATTTACGGTTTTAGTTTGAAAGGGATTAAGACTTTTAAGGGACGGGAAGGAGAGGGATGTCAAGGCGATATTTATTACGATGGTAAAAAAGTCGGGTGGTACAGCGACAATGCAGACGGAGGTATGGCGGATATAGACTTTTACGGCGAGATTGAGCAACGAAAAAGAATGTCCGACTTACTAAAGGCAGCAACGGTGAAGTATTACGCGCAATATCCGCTTACGGGTGAGTTTTCGAGCTTGGAACCTAACGAGGAAATGTTCATGAGCGAGTTGGTAGGTTTTACCGAACACGAGAAAGAGTTTAAAAAATACCAAAAGGACGGGTATATTGCAATGGCGGTATTCAGAAAGCCTGGGGATGACCTTTACGAATATACGCAGCTATTCAAAAGAAAGGCGGCGATTGAGGAATTCCAAAAGCGGACGGATATCGAGCAGGCGAGGATATACACGAAAGACGCGTTTGTAATCGCTGATGAGCAACCGTTAATCACGCAAGGCGAAGGGGAAGAAACTACCCCGAATATGGGGATGTAAAAAGGAACAAACACCGCTTATCTGAAAGAAGGTAGGCGGTGTTTTCATTTCAAAAAATAATTAAGAAGGAGAAGAAAAGAAAACATGAAAAGAAAGAATAAATTTATTCTTGGAACGGCAGCGGCGGCATTGTCGCTGATGGCATTAGGCGGTGGAGTGTTCGGATTGAATACGGAAACGAAGACAGCCTCGGCGGATTATGTTGGAACAACGGCGAAATGCTTGACGTATGGCGTAACGACGGTAGACGGCGAGCGAACTGCGGGTTGTCCGTCCAACTTTGCGATTTATATGCATGGTGCGAGTATTAGCGGTACGGATACCATTTACAACGGCGACTTGTTGAACTGGTCGACGTATTATTTCTTGGTGGACGTAAATAAAGTTAGCGACCATAGAACCTTTGAACTCTATAAAGACGGTTCGCTTTATTACGAAAAATCGGTGTCGGGTGACAACAATTTGTCGTACAATTTGGGCAGGCTTCCCGATGGGGATTACACGTTGAAATACGAATGCCGCTATGCGAAAAATATCTTTACAGCATACACCTATTACACATACGAGTATTCGTTTGAGGTAGATGCCACGAAACCCACTTACAATATTAGTGCTGGGACGGGTACGGGCAACAATAGCTACTTTACGAACAAGAATATCACTTATACGGCAAGCGATCCGAATTTGAGCTACATTCGATATAAGCACGATTCAGATGGCGCATATAAGTATTCGTATGGGACCTCGGCGACCGTAATTGCGAACGAAGCAAATAATGGTTTTTGGTTTTTTCAAGCCTATGACCGCCTTGGTAATGCCACTGCAATCGTCAATCGATGTATTGACACGATTGCGCCAGTTGGGAGCGTATACAATCAAGACGAAGTCGTTTTTGCTAACGGCAGTGCAACGAATACGCCGTTTATTTATACGGCAACGGATGCTGGGGTTGTGGCAAAGGTAGAATATAAATCGCCTACGGTTACTACGTGGACGACTTACCCTGGCAACGTATCGATTTTGACATCAGACGGCTGGTACTATTTCCGTGCGACGGACGGAGCTGGAAACGTGTCGGATGAATACCGTATCTATTATGATACCACGAAGCCCCTTGGTGCTGTATTTGACGCAGGAAGCGCAAGGGGCAGCGGTTCGATTACGAATAAATCGTATATAAAATATAAAGCCTCGGACTCAGGTTCGGGTATTGATAGAGTTTACGTAAAAAAGCCTGGTTCGAGCTCTTTTGTAAGCTATACGAACGATAGCCAATTAACAGCGGAAGGTAAGTATTATTTCAAAGCTTATGATAAGGCAGGGAATGTTACTTCCACGACGCATGAAATTACGTTGGACTTGACTGCTCCCGTAGGACAGTTAAAGGCAAATGGCGTAAACGTTTCAAATAATAGCTATACAAGCAAGGCGTTTAGTTATAGTGCAACGGATGCTGTAGGGGTTGCGATTTTGCAAATGAAACGCCCGAATTCGTCAAGTTGGGAAACCTATACGGCAGGCACGGTTATTACAGGCGCGGAAGGTTGGTATAGTTTCCGAGCTACTGACCTTGCAGGTAACGTATCGGCAGAAAGCAAGATTTTTTACGACGTATCCAAGCCTACTGTGACGCTGATTAGTTCGAATATCGGTGTTGGCGGAACGGTGGTAAACAGTGGTGCTGTTGTAGCGTCGGAATGCATTCGCGCGACGGCAGTAGATACTGGTTCGGGCATCAAAGCAATCTATGTAAGCCGCAACGGCGGTGCATATTCGCTTTATACAGCTGGAACGGAATTGACGGCGGAGGGAGCCTATGCATTTTATGCAGTTAATAATGCTTCGGTAACTTCGGCAACATGTAATATCATTTTGGATAAAACTGGGCCAACGGGCAGTATTTATTGTGAGAATTCGAAATGGGATGGAATCATACCTGTGACAGGTGCGGACTATATCCGTTTTGAAGCCACGGACGCTTTATCAGGTGTGAAGGCTTGTTATGTGTTGACACCAGGCGCGACGCAATATGTAGAATGTAATAGCGGAACGCAATTTACCGAAGAAGGGAAATATATATTTTACGCGCTTGATTTTGGGAATAACGCTTCTCCCATGTACTCTATAACTGTTAATCACACGGCTCCTAAGGGCGACCTTTATATCAATGGCGCGTTGGCGTTAGATAATAATGGTTATACGAATGCTGAATTTATTAGCTTTATTTTCAATGAAGGCCGAGGATATGTAATTGCACCTAATGCACCTTCCAGTTATTACGTTTCGGGAACGACCTATTCGGCGGAAGGTAAATACGCATTCTGGGCAGAAAACGAAGGCGGTCAGGTAGGAACGATTATCGTTGTTGACCGCACCCCTAAAGCGTTAACACTTACGGGGGTTAGCAACGGCTACGCAAACGGTGAAGTAGAGATTTCTTGGACGGATGGAAATGCTGACGTAGATGCACCCGTTGATACCATTACTATTAACGGAAAGTTGTATGAAGGCGAAACGATTTACACTTTGAACGGTGCAACGTATGAAGTGGTATGTATGGATAAAGCGGGCAACGTATGGGAAACGCAGTTTACTGGTAGAGGCGAAGACATTGCAATGATGACTTTGCAAAAAGAGTATTGGGAAGTAAAAGACGGTTGGAGTGACTACGTGTATTCGTTCAGTCAATACGAAAACGCATTGACTTATGCAACGACGGCGGAAAAACGCTTCGTGACCTTGAAGACTTGGAATACGGCTACCTGGGATCAGGGCATTCCCATGGATACCAAGGATAGTGCAAATGCAAAGAACGGCAATTATTACGTGTACAAGAGCGAAAGCGATCCTGAAAAACAGGTAGCTTATTTCACACAGGCACGATTGGATGAAGTGGTAAAGAAGTATGCAGAAAAGACGATTCAGCATTGGTATTATTGGCAGAAAGAACCCGAAAGCTGTCTTGACGGTGATTTGAATGCTTATCCTGACGAAAAGAAAATTGTAGGTACGGCGGTGGAGCTTCGTGAAGGTTTGATTTATACACTTGACGGAGTTGGTTATACGGGATTGACGATTACCGAACCTGGCGCGCATACACTTTTGATTGAAGACGGTTACGGCGGCAGTGTAGTGTTTGAAATCTATATTCTCAACAAACCCCAAAGCATTCACTATGCGTTAGGGAACAACTCGCCTTCTACGGCGGAATTTGATAGAATCTATTATTTCAAAGACAGAGTAACTGTTTCAATTCCTTTCGAGGGCGATGAATTTGCCATGTTTGCGGTATATGATAAGAAAGGCGACTTGATTGGCTATTATGATATTGACAACGCTTGCTATATCGAAGAAAGCGGTAGTTATACGGCAATTGCTTATAACCATTTCGGAGAATCGAAAGTATTTTCTTTTGTTGTATCTATGAATGCACCCGAAATTACGATTACGGAGAACACGGAAACAAAACGCCTTGACGTGGCTATCACGGAAAGCGTGGATAAAGAGTCGAATATCACTTTCTTGGAAATTATGAAATCCGTAGACGGCGGTGAAACGTGGGAAATCCTTACCCAAGACGATTACAGCACGGTAATCAATGTGGATACGCTCAACTATAAATTCCGTACAAGCGGTATTTACAGGGTAACTGTAATGGACGAGTTCCGCACGGGGATTGATGCGATTATTTGCGAGGAAAGCTATGTGCAAGCTGAACCTGTTGGGGTGTTGGAAGGCGTAGGAAACGGCGGTATCACGAACACGGCAGTAAGTTACACTTGGACGGATGAGGCGGTTGTAACGCTTACGAAAGACGGCGTGGCAATCGAATACGTTTCCAAGCAAAAATTGACGGAAGACGGCGATTACGTTTTGACTATCTCTAACTATGACGGCTATATGGAAAGAATTACGTTCACGATTGATACGGTTGTTCCCGAAATTACGCTTGACGGTGTAGAAGAAGGCGGTATTGTAAACGTTGACGTATCGGCAAGCTTTGAGGACGGCGCAACGGCAGAACTTTTCAAGAACGGTGAGTCACTCGGCTCGTACCTGGGTGGCACAAAAGTCACGGAAGACGGTGTGTATCGTCTTGTGGTAAAGGACAAGGCCGGTAACGAATCGGCGGTGGAATTTACTATCGACAAGACGGTGGATTGGAATATCAACATCAACGAACAGGGCTTGGCAAACAGTGTAACGGCAAGGGCAAATGAAAACGTTGTGGTAAAATTGCTCAAGGACGGCGGCGAAGTGGAATATACGCTCGGCGATGAAATTGTTTTGCCCGGCGCGTATACGCTGACTTTGGCGGATTCGCATGGTAATACGGCAAGCCGTTCGTTTACGATTGTACAGGCAATTGTGAAGGAATTTGCGTATGATTTCAACCGTATGCCGAACTTTGAAACGGTGCTTATTAGCGGTGAAGTAAGGGATACGAATTACGGCATTTTGAGATTAACGGAAGACGGCGTTTATGAAATCGGTGTCGTAGCGGCAGGCGAAACGTATAGCTTCACGGTAACGGTAGACGGTACGGCTCCTGCGATTGTCCTCAACGGTGCAGAGAACGGTAAAACGACGAAAAATAACGTGTCTATCACTACGACGGATGATAACGTACAGGTAACGCTGTATTTGAATGGCGAAGAAATCGAATATACGCTTGGCGATGTGTTGACGGCGGAAGGCGAATACCGTACAGTAGCTGTCGATCTTGCGGATAATACGATGGAAGTATTCTTTGTAATTGATAAGACAGCGCCCGTTATTACCTTGACGGGTGTAGAAAACGGTGGCACGACGAATGGCAACATATCCATTCAAGTTGATGACGGTACGGTGATTGTCTATCTCAACGATGGCGCAATCGAGTATGTACTCGGCAACGAATTGGCTGTGGAAGGTTCGTATTTCGTGCAGGCGATTGATGCGGTTGGCAACGTAGCGGAAGCGGCGTTTACTATCGACAAAACTGCGCCTGCAATTACCTTGAAAGGTGTAGCGAATGCAGGCAAAACTAACGAAAATGTAACGATTACCGTAGCGGACGATGCAACAGAATTCAAGGTGTTCTTGAATGGCAAGGAAATCTCCTACAAGGCTGGCAAGGAACTGAAGGACGAAGGCACGTATAAAGCTACCGTAAAGGACGAGCTTGGCAATACCGCACAAGTTAGCTTTATCATCGATAAGACGGCTGCAACGCTTGTGTTGAATGGTGTAGAAAACGCAGGCAAGACCAAAGGCGAAGTAAGTCTTTCCGACCTTTCCGAAACGGCAACGGTTGTTGTGACCAAAGACGGTGAAACGATTGAATACACGCTTGGTGAATTGTTAAACGAGGCAGGCAGGTATGTGATCACGGTCACGGATACTTGCGGCAACGTTAGCGAATATTCCTTTGAAATCACGAAAGGAATCAGCGGTTGGGCGATTACAGGCATCGTTGTCGGCAGTCTTGTAGTGATTGCAGGCGCGGTGTTCATTATCCTTAAAAAGCGCGGTACGATTTAAGGATAAGGATTGAAGAAAAACTGCGTTGGGAAAAGCGTAGTTTTGAAGTAAGAGTATAACAAAAAGGACTGTATGCGCAGACGGCGGGGAGGAAAATCTCCAAAGCCTGCGTTTACAGTCTTATGCTCTAATTTTTCTCAATTTTTACTTAAAAGGGCGTAGTGCGTAAAGTAGGTGGTAGGTGGTACCTATCATGATGGCGGGACAAGAACTTTCTCATTGGAAGAAAGGTTAACAGAGAAAAGAAATATAACACGCGAGGGTTGACAAACTGAAAAATCTTTGTTATGATAATGAAGCAAAGGGGTGACACGAATGAAAAAATATACTTTGGAAATGAAATTGGAAGGGACGGATCTTAAACGTACAGTAAGTATTTGCGGTGGAAAGAATTTTGAAGAACTGCATCAGGTTATTCAAATTGTATTCGGCTGGGAAGATTATCATATGCATAGCTTTACGGCGGGCAAAATAACGATTGGCAATTATGAAGACTATGAAGACGAAGACGAGCTTCCCATCAATTTCCGTTGGGAGGGAGAATTAGGAATTGATTTAATTCTTCTGAACACTGAAAAAGTTTTGTATGAGTATGACTTCGGTGACGGTTGGCGCGTGGAGATAAAGGTGAAGAAAGTGGAAGACAGTGATACCTTTGACGCACCGAAATTGATAAAAGCAAGCGGTGGAATGGCACAAGAGGATTGTGGCGGACCATGTGCCTTAATGGAAATGGAGAGAGGGGAAGTGGATATAGATGGTTTAAATTTGATTTTGGAACATACATTTGAATAAACGAGAATGGGATTGCTTATGCGGTTCTATTTTTTGCTCTGAGAACTCTTGACAAAATAGAATATATGAAGTATAATCCACAATGTTTCACGGATAAAAATTCTATGAGAAGTTAAAAAGGAGTAAGTATGCCTAAAAAGTGGTTAAAAATAGATCCGCATGTTCATTCAAAAGGTGTTAGCTTATGTAGTCGTGTAACATGTGAACAAATTATAGATGAAAAAATCAAACTTGGTTATGATGGAATTGTTTTAACCAATCATTGTCAACCGTGGTATTATTCTGATGATAAACATTCGGATTTTATTGAACGAGTAATAGCAGAGTTTAAGCAAGGTAAGATTTATGCTGGTAAGAAAAAATTTCGTTTTTATTTAGGGATAGAAGTAACTTTGAATGAACCGCATTATGCAGACTGGCTTTTGTATGGGGTGAGTGAAGAATGTTTACGAAATTCACCTTGTTTTTATAAAATGACGCAAAAAGAAATGTATAATTTTTGTCAACAGTGGGGAGTGGTAATGGTACAAGCTCATCCGTATCGTCAAGCCCCCTGCAATCCCGAATATATGCATGGGGTTGAAATTAATTGTAGTAATGAAGACTTAGATAAAGTATCGTTAGTTGAAGAATTTGCAAAGAAAAACAATCTTCTCGTGACGTGTGGAACAGATTATCATTCTGTGGAAAAAACTTTCCATGGTGGGATATATATTCCTGAGGATTGTAAAACTGCTTTGGATATAGCGAAATGGTTCCGCATGGAAGGGAAGGTGAAAGTGTTTTTTGGAGATAAAGAAATGATATATGAGCGAAATAATTAATAAAATATGAGTGGAATAATATTTTAACGATAATAGGTCAATAGGTCGTCTGTGAAGACGACCTGAATTTTTTTTAATAATAAAAACCTTGACAAATGAAAAAAAATTGCGTATAATAATGTCAACCACAACTTGCTTCTCGTTTTGAGGGAAGTCGCACCAATTTTATTTTTTTAGGTCAATGGATATAATCAAGGTAGGATTATATCTCTTATCGTGTTTACAAAAACCATTGGTCTAACCTGGTGCGAGTGAACAAGTTGTGGTGACTTACGAGAAAGGTATATTCTACGGTGCCGTTCTCGCAAGAGGGCGGCATCTTTTTATTAAACTAAATATAGGACAGGCAAGGAGCCGCTAAAAACATCCATGTTTTTGGTGGGCTCTTTTTGCTTTAAGAGGGATTTATGAAAGCTTGTAGTTTTTTCGGGCATAGGGATACTGAGCAAACGGAAGAATTGAAACAAAAGGTGAGAGAAACGGTAGAGCGATTGATTGTTGAAGAAGGGGTTGATACATTCTTTTTTGGCAGTCGCAGTAAGTTTGACGATTTGTGCTTATTGATTGTAACGGAACTAAAAGGAAAATACCCTAACATAAAACGGATTTATGTGCGTTCGCAATATCCTTACATTGACAAACAATACAAGGACTATTTGTTGAAGTCGTATGACGATACAATTATTCCAAATCGAGTAGAAAATGCGGGCAAGGCTTCTTATGTAGAACGGAATCAAGAAATGGTAGACGCAAGCGATTTTTGTATCTTCTACTATAATCCTTCTTATTTACCGCCTAAGCGTAAGCAATCAAAAAAGGATATAAAAGCATATCAGCCGAACAGCGGGACGCGCTTAGCGTGGAGCTATGCGAATCAAAGGATTGACTGTGGTA
>JAZQGK010000116.1:0-3036 GCA_045539975.1 Candidatus Scatosoma sp.
ATCAAAAGACAGATATTACGGCAACGACGGTTGCGGAAGCGATGTCTTTCGTTACCTTTGGCTCTTATACGACGTATGCAACCGAAGTGTACGGCGTGGAAAAAGTGATTGAGCTTTACGGTACGGAAATTGTGGAACAAGCGATTGCAGGCTCTACGGCAACGACGGACGTAACTGCGCCTAGCGGCTTTGAAAAAGTGTATTCGTACGCAAGCATTCCTGCTGGAACGAGCTTTGCGGACGTAGAAATTTCGGGTTATAGCGAAGTGAAGTTCAATATGTGGCTTGACAATGGTTACATTTGTATCGTAGGCTGGGGTGCGTATGCTGAAAATGCAGGTTGGGGCAAGCAATGGGTTCCTATTACCCTTACGAATAATGACAGCAGTTGGACGATTACGATTGAAGCGTTGATTGCAGGCGCAAATGTAAACCCTTATACTTATACGGCAAGCGGTACGAAGCTTAGCGAAGTGCTTGCTACTTGGTTTGACTTTGCAAGCGGCTCGGCGTCGATATACATTACCGAAATCCGTGGCGTCGCAAAAGAAGTTGAAGAAGAACAACCCGCAGGGCCTTGGGGTGCAGTAATTGACAAATGTGCAGTTGCTTCGGGCGCGACCTTGGATACGACAATTGCTGCGCCCGACGGATTTGAAGCGGTCTATTTGACGAGTGGGAATATTAAGGCGATTAAATCCACGTTGGATATTAGTGGGTATTCCGAAGTGCGCTTTGCGGTGAAGACCACAAAATATTTCCTTATCAGCGGTTGGAGCGTTTATTTCAAAGAAAGTTATACCGATTGGGCGCCCGTTATTATGACAAATAACAGCGACGGCACGTGGACGGTAACGTATACGGTGACGTATTTACGGGTTCCGCAGTTGCAAATCCTTACACCGTGACCTATTCGGGCAGCACGCTCAATGAGATCCTTTCTGCTTGGGAAACCAGTGGCTCGACGACTTATGTGACCGAGCTTCGCGCTGAAGTTGAGGGCGTAGAACTTTGGGGCGAAAAGATAGCGGATTCCGCATTGACGAGCGCAACGAAAGTCGTTGATGCTACGGCAGTGGGCTATCAATCCGTAGCTTCCAAATCTGGTTTAGCGAAGGGTGATTTCGCGGATATCAATCTTTCCGATTATAGTGAAATTCGCTTCCAGTTGAAATCTACCAGTTGGATTTTGTTTGGCGGTTGGGGAACGTATTACGACAAACGCGCTTGGATTCCTTGGACGCTTACGAAGGACGAGAGCGGCAGCTGGACTTTGCGTATTGACGTGGCTATCGGCGGCGCAGAATATTATGAAGAAGCAGTAAACGGCAACACGTTGCAGGAAGCGCTTAATAAGTTCTACAGCGATGCAGGCTCTATTACGGTTTATACGACGGAAGTACGCGCAACCTTGGATACTACGCCTGTTTGGGGTGATAAAATCATCAATTCCGCACTCGGCAATGCAACCGTAACGGAAGGAAAAGCGCCCGATAAGTTTGAAAACGTTTACGAAAAAACGGATTTGACTTCTGGTGCATTTGCAAACATTAACCTTAGCCAATACAAAGAAGTTCGTTTCTGGATTAAGTTGAATAGCGGTTGGATGGTATTGAATAACAGCTGGGGCACCTATTATGCACACAAGAATTGGACGAAAGTTCAACTTGTGAATAATAATAACGGTACGTGGGCTTTGTCGTGGTATACGCAAGCGCAAAATACGAATGGTGCGATTACCTCGGAATCTCCTTTCACGGCAACGGTAAGCGGTTCGACGCTGAAGGCAATGTTGGCAAATTATTACGGCGACGCTTCTACGAATGCGTACGTCACCGAGCTTCGCGGCGTTAAAAAGGATACTCCCGTAGTGGAAGTACCTGAAATTACGGAGCAACCCGTTGCCCTTGAAACGCCGGAAGATACGGTTTTGTGGGGTGAACAAGTAACGGATAATGGCGCTGTCGGTTTCACGCAAACGAATACGGTAACAGTACCCAACGGTTATGCAAGCGTAGTAGCAGGGGTACCTGCTACTACCGCAAATGGCGACGGCGTTCGCGTAGGCGAATTCTTTGAAGAGATTGACGTTTCCGCGTATTCGGAAGTCCGTTTCGCATTCAAATCGTCCAGCTGGATGTTGTTTGGCGGTTGGGGCAGTTATGTGCACGTACCCGATGAATGGGTTTCGGTGAAGATGCGTCAAACGGCTACGAATACTTGGACTGTCACGGTTTATGCGAAAAATGCAGTTTCCGGCGCAGATCCGTTTACTGCTAACTATACCGGTTCTACATTACAAGACGTTCTTTTGTCTTGGTATAATGCCACAGGCGAAACGTTTTATATGACGGACGTTCGCGGCGTTAAAGGCGAAGTAGACAATACGGTTGTGATTGACGCTTGCGTGTTGAAATCTGACGTGACGTTGGATTCGACGGCGGTTGCGCCCGACGGCTTTGAAAGCGTATACAAGGTGGGCGGCACGTTTGATACGAATAAGAAATCGACGACGGATTTAAGCGGTTATTCGGAAGTTCGTTTTGCTCTTAAATCGGAACAATTTTTCCTTATCAGCGGTTGGAGTGTTTACTTCAAAGAAAGCTATACCGATTGGGCAACGGTTGTTATGAAAAACAACGGCGACGGCACGTGGACGGTAAACGTATACGGTGACGTATTTACGGGTTCTGCAGTTGCAAATCCTTATACGGCTACCTATACAGGCAACTCCATTGCGACTATTCTTCAACCGTGGTATAACGGCGCGAATATTTACGTGACGGAGCTTCGCGGTGTGCCTACGGGTGCAAATTGCGATGTAAAAATTAGCAACCTTACCTGTACCACCGTTTATAACACGACGGACGTAGCTGCGCCTGAAGGCTACGACAACGTTTACCGTAAAGACGGCTTGGCTAAAGGCGATTTTGCAGCGATTGACATTTCTTCTTATGCGGAAGTAAACTTCCAAATTCAATCCAGCAGTTGGATTTTGTACGGTAGCTGGGCAGGCTATATTCAAAGTCGGATCGT
>JAZQGK010000117.1:0-7040 GCA_045539975.1 Candidatus Scatosoma sp.
TGTGAAATAATACCCTGTCGTGTATACGTATTCAGGAGCGTTCGTATAATACAATTCGAGTAGCGGCCCTGCGTTGGTGAAAATCGCCGCTACGCCTGTAACGAAAAACGTTGTCAACGTCGGATAAATCAACGGAAGAATGATATACCACAATTCTTGGAACATATTATTGATTCCATCGATTTGTCCGCTTTCAATGATTTCAGGATTGATGCCGCGCATCGCATTGGGATATACGATAAGGCTCATCGCAAAGGAAAGCCAAATATTATAGGTAATGACCGTTGAAAATGCGGTATCTTTATTCCACAGCAGGGAAAACCATTCTCCGCCGTTGATATTCAACGTTTCAAACAACCATTTCGTCGGTCCGCTGGAGCCTAATACTTGCACAAAGATAAGCGACGTTACCATGCCCGACATAATTTGCGGAATCATCACCGTAAAGCTTATAAATCTGTTCATAAAACATTTTTTGAACAGAAGATAAGCAAAGAATATGTACAACGGCATACAAATCACCAAGGATACCGCATACATAATCAATGAATTTCGTACGCTGTAATTTAAAATTGCGCCGTCTGAAAATGCTTCCCCGATAAAATCCTTGAAGTTTTTTAACCCCGCAAAACTCTTATCGTAGCCTTCAATAGTTTGAAAAGCCAAGATAATCGAATTAAAGTTTTGAATCACATAAAAAATGATGAATAATATCAGCGGATAAAAAATCAGCGAATATACGAACGCATTGTCGCGTACATTCAGTTTTTTCTTTTTTGCATCCATTAGTTACACCTTAATTATTTTGTATAGAACCCAAATCCTTGCGCTTCACGAAGACATCCCGCCCAGTTGCTTTGGGTGTAATTGAAAATATTGTTATACAATGTATCCGCACTATTTTTTGCATCGGTAAATGCAGGAATCACATAAGTTTGTCCGTTCTTACTTGCATACAAAGCCGAAGTCCCCGCAGAAGAATATGCGTAATAGGGTACTGCCGCGCAATCCAAGAAGAAGGAACGAACGGTTACGTGCTGCGTGTCGCTAAACATGGCATACGTACTCTTTCCGAACTTCGTCATTTTAGCCATCAAATCAGGCTTGATTTCGTAATCGTAATTCCAAAGAAGCCCTGTGTCCACGGTGCTCTTTGCCATATTATCCGCTTTTAACATATAAACAAGGAACTCTTTGATTGCCGCCACCTTGTTAGCGTCTTTATTTTTAGGAACAACGATAGCCCCGCCGTTTTGGCTGAATACGTACGAATGATCCGCTGCGGAATTCTGCCCTTCGATTTCAGGGAGCAAGAAATATCTATAATCCGCTTCGCCATAAGGCTTACCGCCATATTTTTCACGGGAAGCAATCAACGATCTCGAACCGTTTTCCCACCAGTTACCTTCTACAAGGAATACCGATTCTTCTTCTAAAAATGCCGTGTGGGAATTGTTTACGTTAAAGGAGCCGTCCGTAAGCGTTCTTGCCGCAACGTACTCCGAATTCGCAAGATAATTTGCAACGAAAGCCAAGCTATCCTTTACCCCGTCCATGGACAAAGCTTTGTACCCATCTTCAATGGTAAACGCCGCGCTTGTGCCGTCTTCCATTGTTACTTCCGCGCCGTTCGTATCGTGGTTTAAGAACTTTTGATAATTGTCAGCGCCCATGTACTGCGCCATATACGCATAGATAACGTTATTCACGTATTCGGGATGCACCGAACCCATATAAGAGAAAACGTCTTTGGTTTTCAATGAAATTTTCGCAAGCAAGGTATCGAATTCCGCCCAAGTCGTAGGTTGTCCGTCGTCATACGTTCCTTTTACGCCGTCTTTACCTGCGCTTACGCTGCCATCCGTATCCGTGATAAGCCAGCCAGCTTCTAAAAATCTATCGTAATCGAAAACCAAGCCAACGGGCGAAATATTAAACGGAAGCATATACAATTTGTCTTGATAGCCGCCTACCGTCGTCCAAGAATCATAATCCTTAATCATATCCTTTACCGTTTTCGCCCCGTCAGGCTTTTCGGTCAGCACATCCGACAAATCTTCTAAATAGCCGTCTTTATACAACATCTGGAAGTTTGCGTCCAACGCAATAAATACGTCCTTATCCGTACCCGTTTTAATATCCGCTACGATTGTCGGCGACAAATTTTTATGGTCGGTTACTTCTACGTAATAATTGCTTGTCGTCGTTTCATTGAACCCCTTTGCAATTTCTTTCAACCAATCCGAACCAAACTCGCCGAAATACAACGATACGTCAATCGCTTTTTTGCCTGCATCCTTGTATTTGTCGTTTTCATCGCCTTTACCGCATGCGCTCAACGCAATCGCACTCGTTGCCATTAACGCTGATAATGCGATACAAGCTATCCTTTTCATCTTTTTCATAATAATTCTCCTTACCTTTCATTCCTTTCAAAAGCTTTATTCGGGTTTTTTATCAAAATCAAGCGTCAAATCATAATCGCCAAGTTTATTGACTTTAAAGCCGTTTTTCTTATATTCTTCGTAATCAAACGCTTCAAGTTCGTCAATCGCGAGCTTGTGGAACTCGTAGAAGTTATGCCACCATTCCCAACCAGAACCAAGCTCGTTGGAAAGGTAAGCGTCCGCAATATCACAAGCCGTTTGCGGCGCTACGTAGAACGCACCCATTGCAAGCACGTTGACGCCGTTGCCCGTAATCGCTCTCGTTGCCGCGGGCAAGCTTTCTACCACGCCTGCGTGTACGTGCGGGCATTTGCTTGCCGCAATATGGATACCCATACCCGTTCCGCAGAAAAGCAATGCTCTTTCGTAATTTCCCTCGGAAATTTCCGCGCCAACACGCAAACCTACTCGGTGGAACATCAAATCCGTATCGTTAGGGTCGCTATCTTTTTTCACGCCAAGGTCAAGGATTTTCCAACCCTTCTTTTCAAGGTGTTCTACCACCACTTCCTTTAAGGGAAAACCTGCAAAATCTGCACCTACTACCAAATATTTCTCTTTCACTGTTTTCATAGCCTTTACTCCCTTCAAATATTTATATCTAAAATTTTTTCTATCAATTTTGTGGCGATATACGTATGATATTCCTTAATAGGATGATTAAGCTTATTGCTCAAAAGCTCCGTAACGTTCACGTCCGCCTGTATCAACTTTTCCCAAACTGCATACCCGTCGCAAATCAAAGCTCCGCACTCCATTGCAACCTTTTTGCCTGCTTCAAAATATGCTTTCAATACCCCGTTGTTTTGCAGGTCGGCAAACTGTTTTGCAAGGTCTTTCAAAAGCGGGTCGTTCAAATGACAGCTTATGCTCGTATTCATACAATTTTGCGTCAAATAAATCACGTCGCAGCCCTGTTTTTGCGCTTTTTCAAAAATAATACGCAGGTTTTCCGCATACGCGTTTATCCCGTCAGCTCCACCGCTTACCGCATCGTTTAAGCCGTACGAAACGACCAACAAGTCGGGATGAAACGCAAGCGCGTCCGCGTCCACTCGACGAGCGCCGTTTTCCGCATTATCCCCGCTGATGCCTGCGTTAACAATATTCACACGCATGCTTGGATAAAGCAGGTTCATAATTTCGCGGAACTTCGTGCTGAACGCGTCTTTATAGGAATACACGGTGTCGATGGTAAGCTCGCCCGTCTTATAAACCTCAAAGCACCCTTGCGTTACGCTATCCCCCAAAAAAGCAACCGTAATAGTTTTCCACTGTGTGCCCTGCTCCTTGGAAGCGGTGATTTTATCGTAAATTTTTAATTTCATTTTCCATTCCCTCCGTTTCAATCCTGTAATAAAAACGCATTGCTGCCCTTTTTTAACGATGTTCCGTTAAATAAAGCAAATCCGTCTTTGGGACAAGTAATTTCTACGGTATAGCCGTTTCTCACCGCACGGTATCCAACGGCAAGCTCTTTGTCTTTTATCCGTCTATACCCCTTAGCATAGGTCAAACCGCAATGAACGTCGGGGCAAATTTCAAACTTTCCGTTTTTCTCTTTAATCCCTAATACGTCGTTAAAGAATACTTCTACAAAATTAGAATACATGTGGTGGTTATGCGATATCGTTTTTGCCGTTTCATCGCAAGTTTCCCACAGCGTATCCTCAAACGCCACCATCTTTTGATAATCGCTTTCAGGACGGGTGAGAACCTTTAACGCCAAAGAAGTCAATCCCGCAAGGCTTGTTGCCTTAAAGAAAAACTGTCTTCCTACCATGCCGCAATCGATATCGCCGTTTTTCTTTTCAACGATTTTAATTAATTGCTTTTTTAAAACGTCAAAATTTCCTAACCCCAAGCACATTGCCATAGACACCGCCGTTACCGTACGTTGTTTACAAGCGCCGTCCTTTTCAAAATATCCGTTCAAACGAACGAGCGTATCCGCTTCGTCCTGTATAAACCTCGTGGCGTTGAACCTTTCGTCAAGCGCTTTTATGCTTTGCAAATGCCGTTGCATGATCAACCCATACGCCAGCTCAATAAATTTTAAATCGGTGGGATGGTTGGTCGCGCCGTTCCAATCGCCAAGGATAAATTGAGGATTTTCCAACTTTGCTTTTGGATAATAATAATCGTAATAAGCGACTAAATTGTCTTGATACTCCGCAAGCATGCTTCCGTCGCCCGTGCTTTCATAAATCGCCGACGGAATCGCAAACAAATAGATATCGGTCACCGCGCCGTATTCATACCCCCAATCAGGCGATGGCGCAATTCCCGAAACCGCCCCGTCTGCTCGCTGCGTATCGATAATATCTTGATACCATTTTTTAAGCAACGGAACAATGTCAAAGTTGATGAGAAACTGCGGTAAGGACGCCGTCGCGTCGTTTCCCCAACCGAGCTTTTCACGCGTCGGGCAATCGGTAATTGCATAATGGAAATTGCTGAGCGAAGAACGAATTGCCGCATCGTATAATTTATTCAAACGCTCGTCGGAACAGGAAAAATCCGCAATTCGGTCTATATCTTGACGGACTTCTACGCCCTCGCACGACCAATTATCCGTTTGCAAACCGCTTATTTCCACGTAGCGGAAACCGTGATAAGTAAATAGAGGCGAGTAGACGTGTTCTTTTCCATCACAGATTACTTCGTCCGTTTGAAAAGGAACGGACGGATAATACACGTCTAACCCATTCAGCTGCAATTCACCTTTTTCATTTACGTTTTCAGCGTGCTTAATCGTGATGACGTTTTCTTTGCTTTCGCAAAAACGTAACCGCACGTACCCTGCAAAATTCGTACCGAAATCAATCAGCTTTCCATTTGCCGTATCGCTTATACTTTTGGGTTTATACGTTCGTATTTCTCGAATCGGTTGACAACAGCATTTTCGCAAGATTGCAGTAGGGCTTTGTTTTTTAACCGCCACGCCACTCCATTCGCTATCGTTAAAATCAAGCACCGTCCAATTCTCGTCATACAAGTTAAAATCAAACGTTTCCCCGCTTCTAATCTCGTTTCTCGTAACGGCTGTACGAGGGTTGCTTTTCCAGCTATCATCCGTGCATACGACGGTTTCTCCGTCCACAACCAGCTCAAGTATAAATTTATTATCCTCTCTCCACGATACTTTATCGTGATTCCATGCGCTTTCAAAAGATTCGTTAAAAAAACCGTTTCCAAGCCATACGGCGAAAATATTCTCTCCCTCTTTAAGCAGGGAAGAAACATCGTATTCGTTATACCACAACGTTTTTCTATAATCGGATACGGGCGCGGTAAATAAATCTTCGCTCACTCTTTTACCATTTAGCCAAAAATAACCGTACCCAAGCGCGCATACACGCAATACTGCGGAAGCCGTTTTCTCAATCGTAAACTTTTTTCTAAATTGTGAAGAACCGCATTCTCCTTTTGCCGCAATAAAACAAACCTTTTCAAACGCCGTCATAAAACACCCTCGTTGAAGTGATTAGTCCCCTTTCGTCTTTTTTGTTGAAATACCATGCCGACCATTCCTTTTTATGGTAGCATAGATACTCGTCTTGCCCGATTGTTTCTTCTTCCCAAATGCAGTCTCTTGCGCGTTCGCAGCGGCTCTTGGTATAAACAACGCTATACGTATACGTATGCGACTGATTTTGTTTAGGATTAGCGGCATTTTCTATCGCCGCAACAATTTCAGACGGACAACAGCCGTCCTCTTGATTGTGAAAATATTCTCTATAAAAAACGGGCGTTGCTATATTTTTTCTAAACAAATCTATCGTAACATTGACAAGGTCGCTTGAAAAAGCCGCGTCGTTGATTCCTCTTGCCCAAATGCAAGGCGTGGAAATTTGAGGAATATGATTTTTAGGATCAAGGCGGTTCAACCATCTTTCATAGTTTGCCCCCATATCCTTTTCCGTTAAGCCTGCGTCTTTCCAATACGGATCAAGATATAAATATGCCGTCGTATAGCTGATGCCCGCAAGCGTAAAAACGTTGCACTCGCTCAATAAATGATAGGTCAAGTATCCGCCCCACGAGATACCGTGAACAAATAACTTCGTTTCGTCTACGTCAGCAAGTCCTTTTAAATACTCCGCACATTCTTTCAGCAATCGAACGCAAAAACGAGTCCAACAATTCTCTAAATCCGACAAATCCTCAGTAAAAGAACCATAACCCTTCGGGCCGCCAAGCGGATTATCTGTAAAATCTCCGTCTTTGCCGTACATCTGCGCATTCAGGTCAGGCGCAAGGACGATAAACCCCTTCTCTACCCACATCTTCACCCACTCGTCATACGCGCGACCGTCGCCGCCGTGGATTAAAAGAATGGCAGGTCGCTTCTCTTGACAGCCTTGCGGTTTTCCGAAATAGCCAAAAACCTGCGTGTCGTCTCCTTTCCACGCAATACCCTTTATAAAAATCGGAGATATTTCATTTGACAAGCCTTCCTTTCTATGAGAAGAATTTGCCGCTGTCACTATAATACTCATTTTATACCCTTCTCAATATTTGTTCGTTTGCGTAAATAAAAATAGCATAATGCATACACTTACCCTATTTTTTAATTATATTTTACAATAC